>CALMZQ010000154.1 GCA_937870915.1 uncultured Ignavibacteria bacterium | reverse complement strand
TAGAGTGCTAGAGTGCTAGAGTGCTAGAGTGCTAGAGTGCTAGAGTGCTAGAGTGCTAGAGTGCTAGAGTGCTAGAGTGCTAGAGAAAATTGAGAGAGCCCGTCTCCTTGTGGGGGACGGGCTCTTTTCGTTTGATCAATGATGTCTGAGCGTTACGCGGATTTGTTGAGCTTGCTGTAGATGAAGCCCATTGCAGCGCCGGTGAGGCCGCCTGCTACAAATTCCCAGGCTACGGAAATGAGTGATGTGGGGATAAAAGGGTAGTCCTTAAAGTACATGTTCATGCTGAATTCCATCATGAACGTGAACGTTGCGAGCATGATGGCACCCACGGTTGCCGTGCTGCGAACAGATACCTCACCTCGTTTTGTGACCCACATCAACAATGCAGCTGTGATCATGGTTGTAATCAACCACATCGCAGGATTACCATCCGCCATGGAGTTCATTACTGATGCATAGGGAGCCCATGCCGCCTGATAGTGATCCATCATCACAAATCCCATCCATAAACCCTCAAGGGCCCAATAGACAATTCCACCAGTGATGATGGAAATGATTGTTGCTCTGTTCATGCATTACCTCCCCAGAATGAAGTTAAACGGAGACAGCGTCCGGCAAGGATTGGCCGAACCATTGGTCGGGAACATACGTCGTAGTCAGACCTCATACAATCCTTGTTTTTAGGGGGCATTTTGAGGCCAAGGTTCTCGTATTTTTGCTGTTCACACCGTTCTCACCAATCACACCGTTTCCTTTCCTTATGAACCAACATTCGTTCGATCTTGTTGTCATCGGCTCCGGTCCCGGAGGATACGTAGCAGCCATCCGAGCCTCGCAATTGGGCCTAAAAGTGGCCTGTATCGAGCGTGATCGTCTCGGTGGAGTATGCCTCAATTGGGGATGTATCCCATCGAAGTCCCTCTTGAAGAATGCCGAATACATGAACTTCCTTCAGCATGCTGAGGACTATGGATTTGGCCTAAAGCAGATTGATGTTGACTTCCCGAAGGTGATCGCTCGCTCGCGTGGAGTAGCCGACAAAATGAGCAGTGGCGTTTCCTTCCTTCTTAAGAAGCATAAGGTGACGTTGATCAAGGGATGGGGTACGATTAAGAACAACACCACGGTGGAAGTAAAAGATGAAGCCGGTACCGTAACGGACATAGTGACGGTGAAGACCATTATGATCGCAACTGGTGCACGTCCTCGTCAGATCCCTGGGATCGACGTAGACCGCGAGTTCATCCTTACGTCTACCGAAGCAATGCTTCAGCAAAAGACTCCAAAGTCGCTCATCGTCATGGGTGCCGGTGCTATCGGTATTGAGTTCGCGTATTTCTATAAGTCCTTCGGAACAGAAGTGACCGTGATCGAAATGCTTGATCGTATTCTGCCGGTAGAAGACGAAGATGTATCAAAGGAACTCCGCAAAACGTTTGAACGTGATGGAATGAAAATCATCACCGAGGCTAAGGTTGTGTCTGCAAAGAAGAAGGGTAAGGGCGTTGAGGTTGTTATCGAAAAGAAGGATGGGACCAAGGAGACCCTTACCGCTGAACTTGGACTTAACGCCATTGGTGTTCAAGGCAACATTGAGAATATCGGCCTTGAAAATGTTGGTGTTACTCTTGAGCGCGGGTGGATCACGGTTGATAAGTATTGCCGCACCAATGTTCCAAACATCTACGCAATTGGCGACGTGGCAGGAGCCCCGTGGCTTGCTCACAAAGCCTCTGCAGAGGGCATCG
Source organism: uncultured Ignavibacteria bacterium (assembly GCA_937870915.1). Taxonomy (GTDB): domain Bacteria; phylum Bacteroidota; class Ignavibacteria; order Kapaibacteriales; family Kapaibacteriaceae; genus UBA10438. Next base: position 48,794 of record CALMZQ010000154.1, on the reverse strand, counting down.
TAGCGGCTGAACACATTGCCGGACATCACACAGACGGCGTGGACTTTTCGAATATCCCCGGCTGTACGTATTGTCAGCCGCAGGTTGCTAGCATTGGTCTCACCGAGAAGAAGGCTAAAGAAGCCGGCTATGAGGTCAAGGTTGGCAAGTTCCCGTTCACGGCAAACGGCAAGGCACACGGCATTGGTAAGGCACAAGGATTTGTGAAGCTGGTCTTTGACGCCAAGTACGGTGAAGTACTGGGTGCCCACATGATCGGTCCGGATGTAACAGAGCTCATCAATGAGATTGGTCTGGCGCGTACTCTTGGTGCAACCGGACAATCGATCTTCAAGACCGTACATGCACACCCTACGCTTGGCGAGGCCATTATGGAATCCGCGGCATTGGCGTACGGTGAGTGCGTCAACCTCTGATCCCATGATCATTCAAGATTGGGGCTTGATAGATTTTAACGAAGCGTGGCGTCGGCAGCGAGAGCTTGTCGACGCCATTCTGCGTTCAGACCACCCCGATACGCTCGTCTTGTGCGAACATCCACCGGTGATCACCCTCGGCCGTACAACGCAGGAGGGAGGTGTTGTGATGGATGCAGACATGCTCAAGCAACAACACGTAGATGTCATCAAAATTAACAGAGGGGGAGAGGCAACCGTTCATAACCCGGGTCAGCTCGTTGGCTACCCAATCTTCAACCTCACTCGCACAAAACCAGACCTTCATTGGTTTTTGAGAACCATCGAACAAAGTATTATTGATGTTCTCAGTGAGTATGAGGTGGTAGGGGGCAGGGTGGACGGACTGACCGGTGTGTGGATTGATGGCACCCGTAAAATCTGCGCTATCGGCATTCATTGCAGCCGATGGATCACCTCGCACGGTTTTGCCCTTAATGTCAATAATGACCTCGGTTTGTTTGATGCGATTGTTCCATGCGGGATCCGTGACAAGGGAGTGACCTCCTTAGAAGCAGAAACCCGACGCGCGATCGAAATGCACGAACTACGTACGAGAATTATCGAGGCCTTTAGAAAGAACTTCGGCAAAGCCCTGTAAGAGATTGGAAAAGAAGATAGTTAGAATGTTAGATTGGTAGATAGTTAGAGGGAGAAAATGGGTCGAAACGGATACATGAGTACGGCGTTCGGCGTGGGTTGTAGGGTGTGATCGAGGGGAAAGCTTGGAGCCACGCCTGTTTTCACGTTTTTGGCTAGGTGAAGCCCCCTGTGGATAACCCTGTGGATAGTGCTAACAATGGGTAGAGACTAGGGGTTACGACGACGGTTCAAAAAAGGCATTGACTATGCCACCCCACAGGCGTAGTTTTGTACTGTTCTTAAGCGGGAATAGCTCAGTTGGTAGAGCACAACCTTGCCAAGGTTGGGGTCGCGAGTTCGAGTCTCGTTTCCCGCTCGACGACGCGAGTCGTCACTTCCTCTTTATGCTGCATGCCTTGCCATCTCATTCCCCCCTGATGGCGAGGCATTTTTTTATCCCGCGTAACTTTAGCGTGTCATTAGACACAATACATGTGAGGTCCAGCGTCTCTAGTGCTGGAGCAACCGATATCGTTGTACTTCGCACACCTGATTCAGTTCCAAGCATGACCCATCCCATCCGTTTGGTAAACCGAATGATCTGCCTCCTTGTTCTGGCACTGATCGTGGTTCCAACAACATTGGTAGCGCGCGTACCGAAGGGGTTCACTGTACGCGACCGATCGACCAAGGCTTTGAGCTTCACCTACGTTCCATCGATTAGATCGTGGGACACTGTGGTAGCCACTGATGGCAAATCAGTACGTCCTGTGATCGATGGCGCGCAAATTCATGTCTCGGCAGACGGCAGCACAATACAATGGACCGTGTCCGTAGATGTTATCGTCCCGGGTCCGAATGGATTCCGACTCAACCGAAATGACGTGCGTACGTTCACTCTTGGGTCGAGCCTACCATTCACCGTAGAGCAACGCGACGCCGACGCGCGAATTCGCGCACCCCGCCCCCTCACGGAGCGCGTAACTGTAGCCTATGATGGTATTGCCGGCGACAGGCACATTGCAAGGGTGACGATCGTTGTAGCGTCGAGGGAGAACGCTCGGACCACGATTACGCGAAATGTGGACCTCGAACTGACGTTCAGCGGATCAGGTGTTGGAACAGCTCGTACGCTATCTACACTTGACGTTTTGAACCCCCAAGCCCCTTGGCAGATATCTCGTTCGGTTGATCGTTTGGTCAAGGGAGAATCTGTGCAGGCCATTGAATCATTCAACAACATGTTGCGAATGACCATTGATAGGGAAGGGATTTACCGCGTTACATCCGACCAGTTGCGTAATGCCGGTGTTCCAACAGATGCTGCCTCCGCACGGTCGATCCGTGTATTTGGAAGGGGCGGAATGGAACTGCCTGAGCCCGTGGACTCAGCTGCGTCCAGCACCTTACGCGAACAACCCATCATCGTACGAACAAATGGGGATGGCTCCGTTCGTGATGTGATCTTCTATGCCTCAGCAACTACAGGTTGGGCAAAGAGCGGATCTACTGTTGAGCACTATATCAATCACTACTCTACAGTAAGTGCGTATTACCTGTCATATGGTGGTATAGACGGACTTCGTGCCACTGCCCGCAGCGGATCTTCGCTAGAACCAACAACGCGGCCGTCCATTGTTACCGGACGGGTGTTTAATGAAGAAGAAATCCAGAGTCCATATTCGTCGGGATCCGGCAGACGTTGGTTTGGCCGCACCATCGAAAACGGAGGTTCAATTGTAGTGAATACTCTACTTCCGGGACTTGTTCGCTCGGGTAATGTAGAGTATCGTTATGTGGTTGCCCATCGCGGCACAACATCGGGAACGGCAACGTTCACAGAAAACGCAACGTTTGTGGCGCAGAGCATTGTTCGGGCCGTCCCCAAATACATGGACGCCTATAGCACCTTCGGTAAGGGTACGATCAGCGCACAGGTTCTTCCTTCTGACGGAAGAAGTGTGCTGAAGATCGCGTATTCATGCACAGACAAGGCATCATCCGGCATGTTGGATTGGTTCGAGATCCACTATCCACGTCAGCTCCAGGCAGCAGACGGTGAATTTGAGTTCTGGACCGCGGACGGCGCCGGTGTTCATGAGTACGCAGTGAACGGATTTTCCGGTGATCTTTTTGGTTTCGACGTAACAGATCGCACTCGGCCACAGCTGATTGAGAATGTATCCGAGACGGGCGGCATGTTTGTTGTTCGTGAAGATATCGGCACCACGTCTCGCAGGTATTTTACGTCTTCAAACCTTCGCTCCACATCTCTCTCTCGCATTACCTACCCAAACCTCAGCACAACACCACGCTCAGCCGATCTCTTAGTTATCACCCATCCGTCATTGCAAGCATCAGCACAACGGTATGCAGATTACCGAACAAGCAAGGGTCTCGTAAGAGCTACAGTTGTAACAACGGATGAGATCTATGCACAGTTCTCGTATGGTATGCAGGATCCAACGGCCATTCGCGACTTTATTGCCATGGCGTATGCATCTTGGTCACCACGTCCATCTTCCGTACTGTTCTGGGGAGATGGCCATTTTGATTACAAAAACATCTCAACCTCGCAGACCAATTTCATTATTCCTTACGAGAGCCTCGACCCTGATGATCAAGACTATGGCTTGGTTACCTATACCACAGATGACTTCTTTGTGCGTGTAGCCGGTAATGACAACCGACCAGAACTTGCACTCGGTAGACTACCCGTAACCAGTGACCCTGTAGGTGATAGACTTACCGAGAAAATCCGCAACTATGAGGGAGCCGCCTCACTCGACGATTGGCGTACTCGTATCACACTCATTGCTGATGACGGACAACAAGGAGATGGCCTCTCAGATCGCTCTACACACCTGGACCAGAACGAAACGCTAGCGGAAAGTTTTATCCCCAAAGAGTTTCAGATCCGCAAGCTCTATATGGTAGAATATCCTACAGAGAATGTGGCAAGTGGCAGGCGGAAACCAACAGTAACACAGGATATGGTGTCTACCATCAACACGAATGGCACCTTGATCCTCAACTGGATCGGTCACGGAAATCCGCGTGTGTGGTCTCATGAGCAGATCTTTACTCGCGAAACAACACCTCAGGCTATGTCAAACGTTAATAAGCCATTCTTCTTAACGGCAGCCACGTGTGACTTCTCTCGTTGGGATATGACGGAACTTCAATCTGGAGCAGAGGAGCTCATCCTGCTTGAGACGGGAGGCGCTATCGGTGTGTTCTCTGCAGCGCGTGTTGTGTTCTCTCTAGCTAACGCTGAGTTGAACGAAGAATTCTATACGGATCTGTTCACAAGAGATGTCAACGGACAATATCCAACTCTCGGCGAGGCTATGTTCCGTGTGAAACAAAAGAAGAATGGGAACAACGATGAGAAATTCCATCTTCTCGGCGATCCAACCATGCGTATACTCATACCAGAGCAGCGCGTACGCTTCACAAAGCTTAACGGCGAGGATATCACAAAGGCCGGACAACAAGTAACAGTCTCCGCCCTTGGTACCGTAGTTGTGGAAGGCGATATCATTGGCTCAGTGGATTCCACTACAGATGGCTCTTTCACCGGTAACGTTACCATCTCACTTCTCGATGCTCAACGAACCCTTACGGTGATAGACACAGATATCTATAACACTGTCAATACATTCACAAAATCGGGTCCGGCTCTCTGCAGAGGTTCGTTCAAGGTTGAGAACGGCCGGTTCACCGGTACATTCGTTGTTCCTAAGGACATCTCCTTCTCATCGCAATCCGCTGGACTTTATGGCTATGCTGCCAGTGAAGATCAGCGATTTGCCATGGGTGTTACCGATCGAGTTATTGTAGATGGAGTTACCAGCATCATTGACCCCGAGACCGATGGCCCATCCATCTCTATCTATCTTGATTCTCGGAAATTCCTAGCAGGCGGTATTGTTCGTCCTAACCCTATCCTCATTGTTGATCTGGAGGATGCTACAGGAATCAATACTACGGGTGTTGGCATTGGACACGATATTCAAGCCACATTCAATTCTGGCGGTCTCGTAGAGATTTTAACCCCGAACTTCACCACCTCACTTACGAACAGTCGTGCTGGCACTGCTCAGAAGCAGATCTTTGGTCTTGGGAATGGTCTTCATAACGTGCATGTTCAGGCTTGGGACGTCCTAAACAACGTGAGCGAAGCCTCCACTACATTCCGTATTGTCACGGCAGACGAAGGGATTCCTGCCGAAGGCGTCAGCAATTTCCCTAACCCATTCTCATCGAGTACTACAATACGTTTCACGCATGCCAGTCCTAGACCATTCGAAGCAGTGCTGCTTGTATATGACGTTGAGGGCAGACAGATCGCCGAGCGACCTATGCGCATAACCGACATGCAAACGGCTGATGTTGTCTGGGACGGACGGGACAATGCTGGCTCCCCAGCCTCAACCGGAATGTATCAAGCTGTAGTTCGTTTGACCGATGAATTCGGCGGCGTCAGCTTCGTGAGTGGGAAACTAAGCCTCATTCGCTAACTTTGCTTCTTCATTGCGAGACTAGGAGAGAACATGACGCTGATCCGCTCTTGCGGAATTCTGATGACCACCTTTGTGCTAACTGCTGCCGTATCGTACGGTCAGGCAGGCGGCGCTGCGGTCCCGTTTCTGCTCATCAGCCCCGATGCACGCGCTAGCGGCATGGGTGACGTTGGAACTGCCCTCGCAGATGACATCAATGCTGTGTTTTGGAACCCTGGTGGTCTGGCTTTTAATCAGGCCTCTAATCAGGTAGCCCTGAGCTATTCGAAGTGGCTTCCGCAGTTCAATGCGGACCTCTTCTACTCATATGGGTCATATGGCCAATATGTTGACGCTATCGGTGGTACACTCGCCGGTACGTTCATCTTCATGAATCTTGGTGAATTCACCAAGACGAATGAAAGTGGTCAGGCCTTGGGCAAATTCCGATCGAACGAATTCAGCATCGGCCTTTCCTACGGTACGGAGATCTCTCCGGACCTCGGCGCCGGTGTTCAGATCAAGTACATTCAATCGAACCTAGCGCCTGCAAGCGTTGGTCAGTCGGGTGCCGGAACGGGTGTTTCGGGTGCCTTTGACCTTGGCTTCCTTTGGCGCCCATCAAAGTTGTCGATCTTCGGCGCCAATCTCGATAACACGCTGCGCCTTGGTGTGAACCTCCAGAACGTAGGTCCCAAAATGACCTACGACAAAGAGTCAGACCCTTTGCCTACGAACCTTCGTCTGGGAATTGCCTTTAAGCTCGTTGAAGATGAGTTTAATGATCTCACGATCACAGCGGACTTCATGAAGCTCCTCGTTAAGCGCGATTCCCTTGGTTCTGACCCAATCCCTAAATCCTTTATCACGGCATGGGGTACTGGCGGCATCGAAACCGGTATCGGTATGGAGTACATCTATGACCGAATCGTGGCTCTCCGTGGCGGGTATTTCACTGAACCGGCAGCAGCAGGTGCACGTGAGTACTTCACTCTCGGTGCGGGCGTTCGTTATGATGTTTTCAAGGTTGACTTCAGCTACTACCTCACGGTAGAACAGAATCACCCACTTGGTAACACCTTGCGATTCTCGTTGCTTGTTGACTGGGGTACAGAGGGCTAACGAGCCCTTTCACAATACGCATATTCAACGGCGGACCGATCACTCGGTTCGCCGTTTCCTTTTTCGATAGATCCACACGGTGATACCTATTGCAAGAAGCCCCGTAACAACCCATCCATAGGCTGATATATACTGATCAACATCCCGCCATCGTTCACCAACATTCACTCCGATAGTTAGCAATAATGCGTTCCACAGAGCCGCACTTACGGCGCAATACACCAATGTCCGAGGGAAAGGCAGCTTCGAAATACCGGCTACAAAGGAGATCACGGCCCTGGTTCCGGCCAGGAAACGGTTGGCTACGATGATGAGGCCATGATACTTATCGAACCAGCGTTCAACCTTGACGATAAGGTCCCGAGTGATAAATGGTACCATTGGTGAATCTGCAATGGCATCGCCATAACGTCTGCCAAGTCCATAGGCTGTTGAGAACCCAAGTACAGATCCTGCGGTTGCAGCCACCAGGGTGGGTACAAAGCCCACAACCCCAATGCCAACGATGGTGCCAATGAACACCAAAAGCACATCGCTAGGCGAGGGTGGAAAGAGATTTTCGATGTAGGCAATACCAAATGTTAGGGCCAAGACACCGGTAGGGGGCAAACCCTGAAAAAACGTCACAAGTGTTTCTATCATGCTCGTATTTGCAGTGTGATACCGAACCTACGACGAACGGGTCGTAATTTGCGTATCTCCACATTTGAGGATATGATGAAAGCGTTCAAGAACGAGGTCTATCTCGATTTCTCAAAACCTGCGATCGCAGCTAAACAACGTGCAGCGATCGATGCAGTGCGTAAAAAGTTCGGTAAGGAATATCCGAATATCATCGGCGGTAAGAAGGTTGTTACGGCAAAAAAAACCGTCAGCATCAATCCCGCAGAACCCAAGGAGATCATTGGCACCTTCCAGAAGTCGGGAGCCGATGATGCTGAAAAGGCAATGAAGGCGGCACTCAAAGCCTTTGAGCAATGGAAGACCGTTCCGATGAAGCAGCGTGCACAATTCCTATTCAAAGCTGCAGATGTGATGCGCAGGCGCAGACTTGAGATCAATGCTTGGATGATCTCTGAAGTTGGAAAAAACTATCTCGAAGCAGATGCAGATACGTGCGAAGCCATCGACTTCCTAGAGTTCTACGGTCGAGATGCACTACGCCTAGCCGGACCTCAACCAATCGTCCCCCAACTGGGTGAGAAGAATGAACTCGTCTACGTCCCACTGGGTGTAGGTGTGGTGATCCCACCATGGAATTTTCCGTTCGCCATTCTTGCAGGGATGTCTGCAGCCGCTATCGTCTCGGGTAACACGGTTGTCCTTAAGCCATCGAGTGACTCACCAATGATGGGCTGGCTGTTTGCCGACATCATGAAGGAGGTTGGTCTTCCGGCCGGCGTGCTCAACTACTTCGTTGCATCTGGTGCAGAAGCGGGTGACTATTTAGTTGGACATCCAAAGACACGATTCATTTCCTTCACCGGGTCGATGGAGGTTGGTCTACATGTGAATGAACTCGCAGCCAAAACAGCTCCAGGCCAAATCTGGATCAAACGGGTTGTTGCTGAAATGGGTGGTAAGGATGGCATCGTAGTAGACTCCGAAGCCGATGTAGATGCGGCAGTGGCCGGCACGGTTGCAGCCGCCTTCGGATTCCAAGGCCAAAAGTGTTCTGCGTGCTCACGGGTGATTGTTGATGCAAAGGTCTACGATGAGTTTGTTGCCAAACTCAAGATCGAAGTTGACAAGATCGCAATTGGAGACCCCAAGGATGACGTGCGCATGGGACCGGTGGTGAGCCCTCGCGCCGAGAAGTCTATTCTTGAGTACATCGAGATCGGCAAAAAAGAAGGCAAACTCATCTGCGGTGGTAAGAAGGTTAAGGGGCTCAATGGGTATTTCATCGAACCAACCGTGTTCGTGAACCTCAAGCCAACGTCGCGTCTTATGCAGGAAGAGATCTTCGGCCCTGTCCTAGCCGTCTGTAAGGCCAAGAATTTTGATGATGCTATGGCTATTGCCAACAACACCATCTACGGACTTACTGGTGCGGTCTATTCAAAGAACGCAAAGAAGATTGCTCGTGCCCGCGAAGAATTCCATTGCGGCAATCTCTATCTCAACAGAAAGTGTACCGGCGCAATGGTTGGGGGGCATCCATTCGGTGGGTTCAATATGAGTGGAACAGACTCCAAAGCAGGTGGGCATGACTATCTCATGCTGTTCCTTCAAGCAAAATCGATCGCTACAAAGCTGAAGTAGCCGATACTACGGCATCTACACTTTGTGACAAACGTCATAGTACCGGCATGGTACTTCCGAGACCTTTGTGGTACAAATACCACAGCGTCTAGGAGGTACCATGTTACGGTTTATCACTACCCTTGCCTTCCTGCTCACAGCCGCTTCAATACGTGCACAGAGCCCCTTTACAGAAGTACCAACCGGCATGCCGAATATGTGGCAGAGCATGGTTGCTACCGCAGATATCGATAAGGATGGCGACCTTGATGTATTTCTCTCCGGCTCTACGTCGGCAGACGGAAAGACACTCGCCGTTAAACTCTATCGCAACGATGGGAACATGACGTTCACTGAACGTCCAACGACAATCCCCGCCGTTGCACTTGCCGGATGGGCTTCGTTTGGTGACTATGACAAGGATGGAGACCCGGACCTTCTTCTAATCGGTAGAACAACAACCGCAGGGCTCGGAAAAATCTTTCGCAATGACGGGAATTTCACGTTCACAGACATCGGCGTTTCGCTTATGTCGCCGGAGTCGTCTGCGTGGGCCGCATCGGCCTTTTGGACCGATCTCGATAACGACAACGACCTAGACGTTCTGCTTGCAGGTGTAGGTGCCGGGGACCAAGTGGTGATCTACACGAATTCAAGTGGCAACTTTGCTAAGGCCATCGTAAGCTTTGAATCTGCCCTCATGGCAACTGCCGGAGACTATGACAAAGATGGTCTTATGGACGTTTTCATCTGCGGCAGATCGAGCAGTTCCCTAAGCGGAAAGCTGTACCATAATGCAGGTGGATTGAACTTTACTGCAGTCTCTGCATCCTTTGAAGGCTATGCTAGTAGTGCTTGGGGTGCTTGGGGAGACTACGATAAGGACGGAGACGCTGATCTCTACGTGACCGGCTGGACCGGTTCCGGTGACAACAGAAAATCTCATCTCTATCGTAATGATGGTGGAACGTCCTTTGCGAAGCTACCGGCAACGAATATTGAAGCTGCAGACAGAACTTGCTACGCGCAATGGACAGATTACGATAAGAACGGCACACTGGACCTCTTTGTGACGGGCTTCCATCGCGATGCCGTTGGACCAATCTCGAAGTTCTTTAAGAACACGGGTGGTTCGTTCAGCGCCGGACCAGTGCTACGTCCAACGAATCACGGCTATGCCACCGTTGCAGATCTTGACAACGACGGTGATGTAGATGTGCTCTCAACAGGCACGAGCGATGACATGAACATTCAAAGCACAACCTCAAACTACAAGACCATCCTCTACAGGAATGGTGAAGGGGGCGGGGGTGGCGGTGGCGGTACATCTGCGTGCACCTGGGCTGGGACGTGGACGACAAACTGGGGCACGATGGTGCTACAGCAAGTGGCCGACAGCGTGTGGGGTACATACACCCATGACGGTGGACGCATCAACGGAAGAGTCGTTGGGACGAAACTCACAGGCCTGTGGTCTGAGTATCCGTCATATGCCCCTTCTCACGATGCAGGCGACATTGACTTTACGATGTCTGAGAATTGTACATCATTCACCGGAAACTGGCGCTACGGCATTGGAGGTACGGCATGGTCTGGTGGTTGGGAAGGGAAGCGATCTGGATTCAGTGTCACCGGTAGAGTAATGCTTAATGGTAAGGGGCTTGCCGGCGTGGAGGTTTCTGGTGACGGTAAAATGGGTGTTACTGATGCCAATGGATACTTCGCACTTAACGGTGTGAACAATGGCACGATTACCATCACTCCTAAGCGTCAGGGAACAACGTTTGTTCCGTCCACAGCTACGATCACGATCAACAATGAGAATCATGTAGACGTTGCATTCGCGGCCTCAACCGGCGGTGGTACCGAACCAGGGGAAGGATGTGATAAAGCAATTGCCTCCAGAACGCCAACATGGGAAGGTGACTACTATCCAGGACTGATGACTTCCATGAATGGAGTTACCACGGCTCGTGAAGCGAACGGAACACTCCACGCACAATATTGGATCGCTCCTGGATATGTCTACCATACAAAGAGCACAAACGACGGCACATCATGGTCAACACCGGTTCGGACTGAATCTGAACCGAATTCAAGCAATACCAATGCGCTGCTCGTTGATGCAAACGGAACACTCCATGTAGCAGGCCAATTCAATGTAGGTAGCTACTACAAGCGTTCAGTTGATGGTGGTGCAACGTGGTCAGCCCCATTCTATCTGCATGATCAGGGATGGGGTGATTGGGACTATGGCGCACACATTGCTTTTGATACACAAGGCAGACTGCATGCCGTGTATTATGCCGCACATGGATGGAGCGATCCTCCCTACAACATCAAGCACCGCATATCAAATGATGCGGGAGTTACGTGGGAACCGGAAACGGCCATAACCTCAATACCGAATGATGACGCATTCGGATCGGGTGCTACATCTCCGGTGCTCGGTGCAGGTCCCGATAATGCACTCTATCTTATCTACGCCGAACAGACATCTGTCACTCCTGAGAGATACAAGCTCGTCTTGAGAGATTGGCGTGGCTGGCCATGGAACACGGGTGTCACTGTTGCTTCGGATCTCGCACGTGTAGGTGGATCTGACCTTGCCGTTGATGCTACAGGTACCGTACACATCGTCTACACGTCCAGCAAGAATGACGCAGATGCCGGAGCAACGCAGATGACGTATCTGACAGCGAAGAATGGCGTGCTTAGCACTGCCAAGTCCATCGGTGATCCAGTTCAATATTGGTACGTGCCTTCGATCGGCTTTGCCAACGGCAAGGTGATGATCGCAGCAACAAAGATCAACCACACCTCGAAACAAGGTGGCGGCGCTTATGTCTACAACGTCACCGATAACTGGCCATGTCCGGTGTTGGTCTCCAAGACCACGTCGGTGATGCAGACCAACATACCTTGGACGTATTACGACAGGAAGCCGGCAGGAAAGAACGACGTCACGTGGGTTGAGATGTTCGATGACCGGGCTGAACTGGTCCTCTGCGATCTCACGCAATTCACGTCAAAGTCATGTGATGGTGGCGGAGTAGTAGAAGGTCCGGCATCAGTCAGAAACGACTCGATCAATGTTGCACTCAGCAGCATCGACATCAATACAATTGGCAACCCAACAGACTTTCCGGTTGTGGATATCAACGTAACAGTTGGTCAGGCCCGGGAAGGAATGCTTGGCGACCTCACGTTTGAGAACTTTGAATTGTTCGAAGATGGTGTTAAGCAACTGTTCTCCATGGACACGAAGTCCGCAAGTAAGCCCAATGAAAATGAACCGGCTGCCGCTGCCATCGTCATTGACGGAAGCACGGGAATCCCTGATTCAACAAAGCAGCAACTGGTAGCACTTGTGCAGGGTATGGCCGAGAACATGAAGCCAAACTGGAGGATCACACTCTTCCAATTCGCAGATGTCGTGCAGCAGAAGATCGACTTCACAAATGATGCCAATGCACTGATCCAAGCAGCCCTCCAGCCCGGTCCAACGGGTGAGGAAGCCGTGATCATGTCCGCGATCACCGAAGCTGTGGACAAAGCAGCTCTGCAGCCTGAGAAATACAAGATCGTGGTGGTCCTCACAAGCGGTCGCATCACGGATCCGCAGTTTGCAGCCTTTGCAACGCAGAATGCTGCATCAAAAGGCGTTCCAGTCTTCATCCTCGGCGTAACCGATATCAAGGGCGACCCAGCCCTACGTGCACTCGCTGAACGAAGCGGGGGACGGATGTACACCAAGGGCGATGATCTCGATGAAGCGAACGACGAAGCGGCTTCCACACTCGGAAACGCCTATCGTATGCGGTATACAACCACCAATCAGAAACGAGACGGATCCACGAGGAATGTGAAGGTGGTTATGACCGCTCCTCTAAAAGACAAGCCAACAACCATCGTCACGAAGTCCGATTCCAAGAACTACAAAGCTCCGGTCAATACCTCCGAAGCTGTGGTCTTCATCGATGCTGAGCAAACAACGCTGCCTCCTGGAAATGCAACCTCAACTCTAGCCGTAAGTGTCAGGAACATCACGGATAGTAAGGGGCTTATGGGCGCCGAGATCAACGTTGAGTTCGATCCTGCCCAAGTAGAGCTTGTTGGCCATCGCGAAGGTGAGTTCCTAAGTCCGCCACCACGTGATATCCTCAGCGACCTGAGTACCTTCAGTGATGCCGGCAATGGTCGCATCACGCTGAATGTTGTCCGCGTTGGCGGTAACCCTGCCGGCGTACAAGGAAGCGGACCGATGTACTACCTTACCTTCCGCGCAAAGAGCACAACGGCACGTTCAACGGTTCGTATCACACGCGCTCAATTGCGCAATGCCGTGAATGCGAACATCGCCGCGCGTACACGCGATGGGGAATTGGTCTGTGCAACAGCCACAAACGGACCTGGATCCGGCGTGGGATCTGTCTTCACGAATTTCAATGATGCTGATCCTACAAATGGCACGGCGCAACCGGCCACGTTCCAGATCAATGAACCATACGTTATCACACGTGTACAAACGTTGCATGCAAAGGGAGGAGCACCGAAGCCACTTACCATCAAGAACTCCCAAACAGGTCAGGTCTATGGACCGTGGAATCCGCGCGGTGAAAAGCGTGGCACGGTTGACAATGCCTTATGGATCGTTGACATCAATCAGACACTTCAGCCCGGTTCTTACGATGTAATCGATGGTGACCCCGCAACGTGGTCCTTCAACAACGAATCCGATATGCGCGGCATATGCTGGGTTGATGGCAAAAAGGTTAACTCCGACAAACCAGCCGGACATACAGGTGTCCTTCTCGGGGACTTTGATGGCAACAATGCCGTGAATTTCCCCGACTACACAGTGTTTGTCTCACACTGGAACACGACGGATCGCAAAGGAGACTTGGTCTCCATGATCACTGGTGACGCTCCGGGAGCACCACCGTTCATGATCGAAACCTATCCATATCGTCCAGACGGTCTCGTGAACTTCGAAGATCAGATCGTCTTTGCCCAGATGTATAACTGGACAAGGGGCTTTGGAAAGATCGATGATCTCCGCATGGTGCCTGCTGAGCCCCTTACCCTCAGAGTTGAAGATGTCCTGCTTATGAGTGGAGAACGCGAACTCCGAATTGACGCGATTTCTGCACGAACGCTTCTCGGTCTTGGTATGGTAGTCATTGGCGAACCTACACTCATGCGCAATGCCCGAGTAAGTATTGGTGGCTTGTTCGATGGACCTCAGATAACACCATCCAGCTTTGTGGACCTACGTTCCGGTGTACTCCGCACGGATCTCGTAGGCCTTACACGGACACAGGACGGTGTGAACGGAAGCGGCGGCATACTACGCGTGAGATATCGTCCGGTGAATGCAGCGGAGAGATTGACCTTGCATGCCGTTGATGCGCGCGATGTGTTGAATCGTCGTGTTCACGTGATCTATGCTGAGGCAACGGAGCAAAACGAAGCGGTTACGCTTCTACCTACACCGGCAAACGGCACTGTTGTACTTACCATACGTGCTCCACACTTTGGGACGGCAACAGCTACTGTTACAGATATCACCGGTCGGCTCATGGCCACATGGTTATGTGAACTCGACGGTGATGGAAATGGGAAGGCATCCTTCTCCGTTATGGATCTGCCTCAAGGGGCCTACCTCGTTCACGTCGATGCGGAAGGTCACCGTTCTACAGTGCCCCTTCTTATTGTACGATGACCATTGATCAATTCGAAATCCAGTGAGGACAACAATGAAAACGACACTCTTTATCCTGGCTAGAACGATCATGGTCGCTGTTATGGTGATCGTGGCTGGCTCATGTAGCGGCGACGATACAACGAACCCGCCACCACCACCGGCGGAACTCACGATGGCTCTGGATCCTGCTCCTATCTACCTTGGAGCCGGATCAACAGCAACCATCAAACTCAAGATCAGCAATGCAGACAAACTTGTTTCTTGGCGTGCTGTGATAACATTTGATGCGTCAAAGATCAACGTCTCAAGTCTAAAAATTCGCGAGGTGTCAGACAACCTTCTCAGCAGATCAGGAGCCACGATCATCGAGTCAGATAAGATCATCGATCAAGACAATGGCACAATCACCATCAGTGCTCTTGGACAGAGTTCGGGGTTCACTGGGGTTACTGGCAGTGGAACGGTGGCGCAGTTCACCATCTCCTCTCCAACTGCAGACCCAACGAGTGCACTTACACTGACTACTGCGGAGATCTACACCCACCCGGTGGCCAACCCACCGGTTGCCAAATCACCAACAAAGGTTTCTGCCGACGTAAAAAAGCCCTCCTAGCGTCGTCGTCAGATAAACACGACATGCGCCCCGTGAACGTCCCGTTCTCGGGGCGCAGCCGTTTTGTACTGGACGGGCCACGTCACCCCGAGTAGTCGGGGGGCAAGGTGAAGAGACGAAAGGGCAAGGTGGCTCCTCCTTCATAACGTCACAATGTCATAACTCATAACGTAATTTGCGAACATGAAAACTGCTGTCCTTGCACTTCTTGTCATCTTCACCACAACCTCTGCTTTTGCACAGGACTACGGGCTGTTCCATGGCACATGGTTCCATGCGAACTTTCTCGATATTCTGAAGAAGACGTCTTCTGTTGAGCAAGCAATGCAAGCGAAGGGGGCAGACGAACCGCTGTATATACGCATCGATTCGTCTCAGCTTGAGGGCAAGGTGTTAACCGCAATGCATTTAGGGGCAACAGAAGAGTTGTTGATGCTCAAAACGTCGATACCCAATGCTGGCATGAAGTGGGCAATTGGGACGATGGACCATCCGTTCTGGATTGTCTCAGTTGACGAGAGAGCCCAATCCTATATTGCGCTCACCAAGATCGATAGCATGGAAGGCAAGCCGGTTGTGCTTGGTAAGCTGCCGTCCAAGAATCCTGACCCTATGTTTATTCTCAAGCGGATGATTAATTCTTCTGTCCTGACCGGAACCTGGGTGGACGCAAAGGGCAAGGAGACAACCTTCAGTAATGGAATGGTCGCAACCATGGGCGGCCAAACGTTTACGTACGATCTGTCTATCCACGCCCAGAACTATACCGTTACGCTTACATCAACCGAAGGGAAGCCGCAGAGCTATCTCGTGCAACGTATGGGTGATGGACTGACACTTACGCCACTGCACGGTTCCAAAACAACACAGTCTCCGATTGCACTTAAAAACAAAATCGCCGTGAGGCGGTAGCTACACGGCGATTCTTCATTCAGTCCAACAAAACGTTCCTAATCTTCATCCTTGGCATGGGCTAGATAGTCCTGATGGAGTTTCGCGGCAATCTGACTGGCTACTGGCACATACTCTGCAAACTCAGCATCAAAATTAGCCCGTCCGGCTGTGAGGCTACGCAACACCGTTGCATAACGATCGAGTTCAACGAGTGGCATTCGGCACGTTAGGATCTGGTAGTGTCCATCAGCATCCACACCCACGATCTCGGCACGTCGTAGTGGCAGATCACTCATCACATCGCCTACCTGATCTTCTGGCATGAGCACGGTAACAGTGTACATGGGTTCTAACAACTGAGGATCTGCATTGATGAAGGCCTCTTTGAATGCCATGCGCCCGGCCGTCTTAAACGCTGCCTCGTTGGAGTCAACGGCATGCATCTTGCCATCGTACACGCTCACACGTACATCGCGCACATACGATCCGGTAACAGGACCCTCAGTCATTTTCTCCATCACGCCCTTCATGATGGCCGGCAGAAATCGCGCTTCAATTACACCACCAACAATACAATTGAGGAAGACGAGTTTACCGCCCCATGGAAGGTCTGTAATCTCTGTTCCGCGGATGGTTAAACCTGTGGGATCGGGCATTCCTTCGTGATACGGTTCAACGCGCATGTGGACTTCCGCGAACTGTCCTGCGCCTCCTGTTTGTTTTTTATGACGGTATGAGCCATCCACGGACTTGCGAATGGTCTCGCGATAGGGAACACGGGCCGGTTGGAAGTCTACATCGAGCTTGTATCGATTCACCAACCGATGTTTTGCCGTCTGAAGATGCATCTCACCCTGAGCATGGAGGATCACTTGATTGAGTTCAACCGAGTGTTCGATAATAATCGTAGGATCTTCTTCGTGCAGGTGATGTAAGGCCACGCCAAGTTTGTCTTCTTCGCCCTTGCGATTGGAGACCACGGACGTCCGTACGCGTGGATGAGGGAATTCGATAGGGGGCAAAACGAGGTTCATACCCTTTTCATGAAGGGTGTTGTTAACGTGTGTGTTCTTCAGTTTTACAACAGCACCGATGTCTCCGGCTTCGAGGCTTTCAACGTCGTGTCGTTTGTGCCCATTCACAACATAGAGTTGACCGAGGCGTTCCGTAACACCGGTCTGCTCGTTCACCACGTCCATTCCGTGTTTAACTGTTCCGCTATAGACGCGGAAGAAAGACATTTCGCCAACGTTTGGTTCAGACGTAGATTTAAAAACGAATGCGCAGGTCTTGCCATGTGGATCAGCGGGCAACTCAACACCACTGAGTGTCTTTACCGGTGGCATTTCCACAGGCGCAGGGATCACTACGTCGATAAACGTCATTAATCGTCCGGCACCCATGTTGTTCTTTGCACTTGTGCAGAATACCGGCACGATCTCGCGTTTGATGAGAGAATGGGTAAGCCCCTTTCTCATCTCGTCTTCGGTGAGCTCACCTTTGTCGAGATAGTGGTCCATGAGATCTTCATCGTTTTCGGCAATGATCTCGATGAGCTCGTTGTGTAGCTGTGCTGCACGTTCCTTCTCTGTATCTGGAATATCTGTCTTTGTTGGTGTTCCACCGTCGGATGAGAAGACATAGGCGGTCATTTTCAAAACATCGATGATCGTATTGAAGCCGGTACCTTCCGTAAGCGGGTATTGAACAACAGTAGCTTCCCGACCAAATCTGTCCTTAGCCTGATCAACGGTCCGCCAAAAGTTGCTGTGTTCGTGGTCAACCTTGTTCACTACGCAGATCACGGGAGTCTGGAATTGTTTTGTGTACTTCCAGATTGTCTCGGTTCCAACCTCAACACCATTAGGGCTGCTGAGAACCATGATGCCGGTGTCTACAACGCGCAAGGCCCCGATCACCTCACCAACATAGTCAACATAGCCTGGTGTATCGATGATATTGATCTTATAGTCGCGCCATTCGGCGAACATAACGGTGCCAAAGACCGACGAGCTTCGTTCGTGTTCGATCTCGTGATAGTCAGATACCGTGGTGTGTTCTTCTACTGTTCCGCGCCGGGAGATCTCTTTGGATTCGAAGAGCATTGCTTCGGCCAACGTGGTCTTTCCGGCGCTTCCGTGGCCCAGGAGGGCAACGTTTCTGATGTGGTGGGCATCGTAGGTCTTCATAGCCTGTTCCCATATGTGAAGATAATGGTGAGAACATACGGAAAAACCTATGTGGCTATCCTGACGTTTGTCATGTTACATCTCGGTGATCCGGAAGTCCACACGGCGATTCTTCTGGCGGTCTGCATCCTTGGTTCCTTTTACCACCGGACGGGTCTTTCCATAGCCTTTTGCGCTGAGACGCGTTGCGGGTATGCCTTTTGAGCCGAGGTAGGCGAGAACAGCGTCGGCACGTGCCTGTGACAGAACGTTGTTATGTGCGTCTGTTCCTCTGTCGTCGGTATGTCCCTCGATCGAGATCTTCATGTTGGGATAGCTTGAAAGCATCTCAATGAGGCGCTGCAATTCGGTTCCGCTTTCCTGACGGAGAACCGACTTGTCGGTATCGAAGAACAGATTGTTCAATCGGATCACCGATCCAACAACGATTGGTTCGAGGTAGAGGTCTCGTTCGATAACCTGATACGAATTGATCGTCGGGAGATCAATATTGTCGCTCACAGGAAAGAAGCCCGTCTTCTCTGCGAAGAACCCATAGGAGTGGCCACCTGTTAAGACAACTGAGTAGGCGCCGTTGCTTGGTTCACTTACGGCAGAGCCAATAAGCGTGTTTGTGGCCAGATCCTCGTATCGAATATCTACTCCAAGGGGCTCCTTAGTCTTGGCATTGAGCACGCGGCCCTTCACGATTACGATGGCCTCGGGAAGAAGAGATCGAGATGCAGCATCCTGGGGCAGGTCCACGCGCATGATGCCGTCTTGCGTCCCATTGCTTGAGTTGACGTAGGCATACTTTCCGGATGGATGTATACAGAAGTAGGAATCCCATGATGGAGAATTGATCGTAGGACCAAGATTCATTCGTGGAGACCAATTCAACCACGTGTCATCAAGTCTCTTTGATACAAAGATGTCGTCGTTGCCATACGTATCGTGACTTGAACTGAAGTACAACGTTTTTCCATCAGCTGCTAGATAGGGGCCACCTTCATTGCCAGGACTGTTCACATTCCGACCAAGATTTGTGAGTGGACCGTACGATCCGTCGGAATTACGAAAACTCACATAGAGGTCTTTTTCGCCAAGAGTAGAACCCTCCAGATCTCTGGAGAGGAGCATCACCGATCTGTCTGCCGTAAGGCACTCCTCTCGGGAACCAGCCCTGTTAGAATACACAGGTGCCTCGATGGGCGTAGGAACGGACCATCCATCCTTTGTTCTGCGAGAAGTGGAGAAGCCCCCTCCATTTGACGAACCGTCCGCATTGTACCGTCCCCATATGAACAACTCATTCCCATCCTGCGAAACAGACGTGATATTGTTGGGTGCCGAGTTGTTCAGAGGGTTGCCGATGTTTCGGCTCTTGGTCCAAGTGGAATCGGTGAGTGCATCAGCCACGTAGATGTTGTCTGATGTTGCACTGTCAGTGAGGATGTAATAAAGATGTTGTCCATTTGGTGATATCACCGGGTATCGTGAGCCGGGTCCAACAAGTTCTTTTACGAGAGACTTCCGAACACCGATGAAAGCATTGGGTACGATAGGCATGGGGCGTTCTGTGTACGTTGCATCGAACCGATCGACGCGGCCTGCCATAAGTCCGGAGACCACGATACCAACCGCATCGATCGATCCGGCAAGTGCTGAAAGGTCGCCGGTGAGTGCAAGGTCTTCAACTGTACTATCATTTACAGCAAATCGTACTCGACCCTTTGAGCCGTATACGGAGAGAATATTGGACTTCCCATTTGGCTTCACGCATTCACAGTTGCGGTAGCCTACACTCTCCGGGCCATTCTTGCTGATCGTTGTCCATGCGCCCGTCTTTTCTTCCCAAAGTCCAACCCAGATAGATCTACTTCCTCCGGCTACATAGAACATATAGAATCTACCCTTTGAAACGACCATTACGCCGAGTCCTTCAGAAGAAGCTGCTTCGTCTATAGTTGCCGTGAGCGATGCAGTCCAATCGAATCTGGCATCGATAGGGCGATAGGCAAGGGTCCAATAGTTGCTCTTGGCCATCACACGGAAGTTCAACATCCCATTGGCATATTTTCGTTGCAAGTTCGCATCTGAGTATTCATCTGCCCACGACCAGTACGGTGCCTGGGAATCAAACGTCTCGTGGATCTCCCGTTTGACTTGAGCAAAAGAGCTGCCGGTAAAGCTTATGGCAAGGAGAATGGAGCAGAGAAAGATGCGCATGTGGAGTGTTATTGTGGCGAAAAGTCCCACAAACGTATGCTAACTCCCATATCTAACAAACACTTGCATTGTATGCCCCCTTTGTTGTATGTTTGCCGTCCTATCCAGATCGCAACTCAAATCCATTCGGAGACAATACATGCACCCAAAGGTTAAGAATCTCGAAGCGCTTGCCTCGGCAGAAGCGTTCGAGCAGCGTAAATCCAAGGCCGGTG
This sequence comes from uncultured Ignavibacteria bacterium, assembly GCA_937870915.1. GTDB lineage: Bacteria > Bacteroidota > Ignavibacteria > Kapaibacteriales > Kapaibacteriaceae > UBA10438. The sequence continues at coordinate 28,060 of CALMZQ010000154.1, read as the reverse complement.
AAGCATCACCGGAAATGCCATCCTTCCGTCCGGGCGATACTGTGAAGATCGCTGTTCGCGTTGTTGAAGGTGAAAAAGAACGTATCCAGCACTTCCAGGGTGTTGTCATCGCTCGTCGTGGAAGCGGAATGAATGAAACGTTCCGTGTTCGTAAGATCTCGAATGGCGTTGGTGTAGAGCGGATCTTCCCGATCAACTCCCCAACGATCCAGTCGATGCAGGTTCTCAAGGAAGGAACGGTTCGCCGCGCCAAGCTTTATTACCTCCGCGGAATGAGCGAAAAGAAGATCCGTCAAAAACTGTCGTAATACAGCGGGGCTTCGGCCCCGTTTTTTTTGAGCCCTATGAACGTAGCACTCATAACGATCGGTGACGAAGTACTGATCGGACAGATCATCAATGGTAATGCAGCGTGGATCGCAAACGCGGTCACTCGTATTGGCTGCCATGTGGTTGAGCATTGTACTGTGGCTGACGAGACCACGCAGCTCATCCAAACATTGGATCGCCTACGCACGTCATGTGATGTGTTATTGCTGACAGGGGGCTTGGGGCCAACTCACGACGATATCACGAAGCCCGTTCTTGCTGAATATTTCAGTGACGTTCTCGTCGAATCTGAAGAGTGGATGACGCATCTCCATGAATGGATGAGATCACGTGGTAGAGAGGTTACTCGTCGCAATGCCGGACAAGCTCTTGTTCCTGCTACTGCTCGAATGCTCACCAACCCCATCGGCACAGCACCGGGAATTCTCTTTGACAGAGACGATGTGATTGTTGTAGCAATGCCTGGGGTTCCGGATGAGATGAAGGGGATCATGACAGACCATGTTCTGCCCCTTCTCGAAGAAAAACTTCTCCAGCAGGGGGCACCCCATACGCAATATCACACGATGCTCACCACGGGCATCGCAGAGAGTTCGTTGGCTGATCTCATTGGGGAACCCTCGCAGTTTCTTGGTACATCTACCTTAGCCTTCTTGCCCAATTATCAGGGTGTACGACTGCGAATTGGCGTCACCGGGTCTACGCAACATGAACGCGACCGAGAACGAATGCGGATTGCATCGATCCTGCGTGAGCGAGCCGGACGTTTTGTCTATGGCCATGACGAGCAGACTCTATCTCAGGTTGTAGGACTTCATCTTAAGGAACGAAACCACACGGTGTCGGTTGCTGAGTCGTGCACGGGTGGTCTTCTCGGTGCCGCTCTCACTGATGTACCAGGCAGCAGTGTTTGGTTTTATGGAGGAGTGCTCACATATACCAACGAGGCAAAGGTCAGAGAGCTTGGCGTGTCTCCGGTCGATCTTGCTACCGTGGGTGCCGTTAGCGAAGAGGTAGCATTGCAAATGGCCAAGGGTGTCCGTGAAAAGTTTGGAACTACCTATGGTATAGGCATCACAGGTGTTGCCGGACCTGATGGTGGAAGCCCGGATAAACCAGTGGGCACAGTGTGGATCTCCGTAGTTGGCCCCACAGATCATAGCACTATCAAACACTCCTTTGGCAATAATCGTCGTATCAATCGTGAGCGAAGTGTAGGAGCAGCACTTGGCATGTTGTGGAAGATGGTGCGATGATCATCCTTGCCATTGAATCATCATGTGATGACACGGCAGCTGCTGTTGTTCGTGATGGTGAGGTGTTAAGTAATATCATCTCTTCGCAGGACATTCACGATCTCTATGGTGGCATTGTACCTGAGCTGGCCTCGCGTGAACACGTAAAAGCCATTGCACCTATCGTTCGAGCTGCACTTAATGAAGCCAAGATTAATCTTGATGGAATCGACGCCATAGCCGTTACGAACGGTCCGGGACTTGCTGGGTCGTTGTTGGTTGGATGTCATTTTGCCAAGGGGCTTGCCATGCGCCATGCAAAGCCCCTTTATCCCATCCATCACATCGAAGCACACCTGTATTCCGGATATCTGGAAGATCCATCACTGCCGTATCCAAGTGTTTGTCTCGTCGTGAGTGGAGGGCATACCAGCATTTTCCATGTAACAGGTCCATCCAAGTATTCCATGATGGGGTCAACCAAGGATGATGCTGCGGGAGAAGCCTTTGATAAGATCGCAAAACTCATCGGACTTGGCTATCCTGGCGGTCCACATGTGGATCGTTTGTCTCGAACGGGCAATGCCAAAGCATTCGATCTGCCGCGTGGACTGATCAATGAATCAAGCTATCAATTCTCGTTCAGTGGACTCAAGACCGCAGTTCGCAGGGAAGTAGAAAAGTTGCGATTGAAGGGGGCGGAACTTCCCGTAGAGGATCTATGCGCATCCACTCAAACAGCGATCGTTGATGTTCTTGTGTCCAAGACAATGCGCGCCGTTGACGAACTAGGTGTACAAGCAGTGGTGATTGCCGGTGGAGTGAGCGCTAATTCCGAACTCCGTTCGCGGATGAGCATGGCTGCAGAGCAACGAGGCATTACCTTTGTTGCCCCTCGTTTGGGCTATTGTGTTGACAATGCTGCGATGATAGCGTTTGTTGCACAGTTGAGGATCGAATCCCGTGGACCCAAGGAGTCGATCGGAGTGCATTCAAACTTCGTGATCGAGCCCAAGCCACTGAGATCGTAGTGGTGTTGATCCGAACGTTCTCCTCCAGTTCGATTCCGTAACTTCGAAACGATTCTTTTGCATCGAATCTCGTTTACAGATCAATTCAATATTGGCTTGTGACTATGAGTTTACTGATTTACGCATGTGTGGTTATATGCTGCACTATCGTTTCCTCTGGACAGGGTCTGGAGATCGAAGTACCAAGAGCTGGCAATTCGTATTTCACTAAACCCGGAATTCCGGTCAGTATCAATCCAGATGTTGATGTTAGTGGTCTTATCTGGCAGCTTTCAATTGATAAAGGACGGTCGTTCAGCAAGCCCAGGACGGATATCAGCGTTTTTGGTCCCTTGACGTACAGCGACTACCTCCCCGAGACTTGTCAGATGAGGGCATCGGGGTACCACAGTTTCCCTCCGCGAACAGTGAGAGTGCTTCCATTGACCTCTCAGAGAACATCAAAAGCTGCCGAACTCGTTGTGATACAAAGAAATCGGAAATTCGTTTTCGTGACGTATGCCGACTCCCCCGGGATAACAGTTATTGATGTGGCAAGTGGTGCAAGGCGTGAAGTGTCGTTTGCAAATACTAACCAAGTTGTGGTGATCTCACGAGATGGTCGGTATTCCGGGGTTCGAGACGGCTATCGCGATGGAATCGGTGAAGTGTTTGACATTAGCAACCCAGAGAAGCCGGTGTATGCCGTGTCAGATTCGATTCGAAGAATGGACCATTACGCATTTATTGGTGATTCCAAGGAACTGGTCTTCTCTTCTGGTTCATCGTTGAAGAGGCTTGATTCAACAGGAACGAATGTTGAGGTTGAGAGGACCTTTAATAAGATGATACTAGGAATATTCCCAACAGCGGACAGCTCGAAGTTTATTGTTGCAACCGAGGATTCCTTTTTTTTGGTGAATGTTAGCACGATGAGTCTCGAGTGGGGAGAGTATTCACCAATGTCATTTGCCACTCCACCGCTTCTCTCCGCCGATGAAACTCTCTTTTCTTATGAAGTCGTGTATGGAACAAGAAATTATGTCGTAGTTCGTGATCTTAAGAAAGGGCAACTTCTCCGGGCCATTGACGAAAAATGGAACAACTTCTCTGTTATGCGCGATGCTGACAATGAAGTTGGTTTGATGCCTCCGATAATTGCAAGAACAGATCACTCAAGAGGCAAGCGTAGTCAAAGTTTAGGCCGTATTGATAATCTCAAGAAAGAATCTGCATTGACTGCTAGATGGGATCTCGCTAGCGACAGCCTCTTCGTCGCCACGCCCACAAGTCTCTACTTCATAGGAGTTGGATTGGAACCCTGGCACGTGAGCGGTGAGACCATCGGTAATTTTTCACTGATTAGTGGATCGCGTCCGAATTCTTCGTTCGGTGTATCCATAGGATCAGTGAGTTCAAAGCTGGGAGTTGACACCTCGTTCACATTCTCATTGACGGTTAACGATCCGGAAGATCTCCGTGACAATGACGTTTTAGAGCTTGAACTTGAATGGGACGCCAAACTAGCTCTACCGATCTCCCCAACACCCATCGGAATAAGTGATGAGATAGTCCGACGGGTGAGAATCCCGATCCAGCACCGTAGGGGCGAATCTGTGCATAATGGGAGGGTCTTTGTGACGACTGCCCTGGGACCACGGTCCAGCTCTGCGATCATAGCAACGTCGGTCTACGTTAACAAAGTACCCTACGACTTCAAGTCAAGTAATGGGATGATCACGCTCACAGATACGTGTCTTCGATATCCACGTTCCAATGATTTTCTCGATGGACTCTTGAAGTACTCGGTGAATTGGGGCGGAAATGAGATCACCGTTCGTTCGTTGGACGGATCAAAAGTCGATCGCATAAGTGTTTCAGATATGTCAGGGAACATCATCCCAACGATCGCTGATCAGATCGATGTGGTTACGGGACGATCAACCTATATCGTTCCTGAAGTGGCCCGCGGAGTGTACACCGTATCAGTTTACTTAAATGGGCGACGTGCAACGTCGCTCGTATTTAGATCGAAAGAGTGATCATGCGAATGATTTCATTGTTGGTCGTCGTCGCGATGTTCACGGCCGGGCTCGGGGAGTGCAATGCGCAAACGACGCGATGGGCGCGATCAGAATTCGCCGCCGGAGCAGTGCGAGTAGAGAACGTTGCCAATTTCTCTGATCTACCGAATACTGAATTGTGCTGCGGTTCATTCGGTTCAGCCACATCGGACAGACTCACGATCACTGCTGGTGGGGAATGGCCAGTAACACAGGCATTTCTCCTCGGATTTCGTCTCGGCAACGCCAACTATTCCGATGAGTTAACCGCTACAGCAAGCGTACCAATTATCGTCGGAGATCAGATCAAGTACGTCACGTACACGACTCAAATGGTAACTGTGATCTCTGGATTGAATCTCGACCTCTTGGCAAAGTTGTTTCCTGTATCGGGCCTGTGGGTATCTGCCGGATTGCGAACATCTATCCTTCTTGATCACTATGCTACGATAACGGTTGATGCTGATGGGACAACCTATCGTAGCTCCTTGAATGATGGTTCAACCTACTTCTCGGCTGTTGGATCGATCGGCTACGAAATCCCTCTCGATGAAGACGGAGTCGTACTCTTGAACCCATCTTTTGGGACCAGTCTAGGACTCTCAGATTACAATGATGTGGATTGGAAGATCAACACACTCTTCGCACAGATTGGATTCGTCTGGCAGTGGGGCTCGAAATTGATCGACGAAGCAGATTCAGGTGAACAATTCGAGTAACGCACATGAGTATCACCTGTCGACCATCATCTTGCTTGATACTCCGATCTCTCACTCTGCAGCACGTGTTTGAAGATAGTGGTCAATGAACTGCGATCAATCTCGTAATCGATCCGCTCCGTAAAATGTAGATGCCATTTGCTATTCCTGACGGGAGCGAAACCGTTACGTTCTCGATTGAGCTAGATACCGCGATCGCTTGTCCAACATAGGCGCCATTGGTCGAGTAGACGCTGAACGCATCCGAATACCACGGAAGAACGAACGTTGAGCCCCTTTCGATCATGATTGCATTCGAAGACGATCGGGGATCTGTCTCGTCGACACTGGTCATCGTCTCTTGGTCGATGGTATGAACGACGATCTCTGACTGTGTTGGTAGGTCCTTTGACGTTGTTGCATCAATACGCATCGTGGCAACGGCCAGTTCACCGTTTGTCGTCATCACCGCCGAAGGTCGCAGATCCACATCGGACCAGACGAGACTTTGAATGCGCGACGCTGTGAGGCCTTCATCGTTGATGTAGAGCGCTGCAAGATCGTTGCCAGATGGCCACATCACAATGTTCCCCGATGTACCACGAACCACCACCGCCTGCAGAAATCCTGCACCAATGATGGTGTCCGTATCGATGATCTTCTGCGCTGATGCCTGCGGCGTTGCTACGCCCCAGATCTCTCCGTTGCGCATCCAGCAAAGGCCAGGTAGTGTAGAAGAGACCATTGGCGACAGCAAACGAACACCACGATCATCCTCCGTCGTTGCGATGGTTGCCAGAACAGGGAGGGGGCTATCCGTCACCGATCCACGTTGGACAGTGATGTCTCCGTCCAACCCATTACGAACATCACCGTCTTTCTCTGTGCTCGTAGCAAGAGTGAAAACGCCGTTTGCATCAACAGAGACATCCCATGCACTTAGTCCGCCAAGACCCGCGGCAAGTATCGTCTGATCTGCCATCGTGCTACCGCGGAAAACACGGATATCTGCCGGGGCCGTGGAGGAGCCGGTGAGTGTTGTTCCGTCTGTAGTGGACGCAACGATGAAACATGATGTGACATCGGCAGAGAGACATTTGACGGACGTCACGGCTCGACCAGGCACGACGATCGTAGCACTGTCCACGATCTGCAAGTCTGCTGTAAGAGTCCATGTTTGAACTCTGAGCGTCCGCATAAAGGTGGCCATCTCTTCGCTGGTTGACGCGAGAGTTGGTCTTGTTCCATCGCCCATAATCGCAGCGACCATCATTGTTCCATTGTTCAATGCGATCATGGAGGGTGACGTGAGGAAGGATGTGTTGCCAAACGACACGGATGTACGTGAACCATTCTCGAGTGCTGTCATCTCAAGTGCTGTGGATGCTTCATTCTCGGCAACGATGAAGATCTTTGTTCCTATTGCACAGACGGACGGGTGTGCGTTGATGGAAGATGTCGACGCAAGGAAACCAAGCGAATCTTCGAGATTCAGCACGATCCCATGCGGATCGTTGTCGGAGTTCGGTCTCCCGGTCCCGATATCAAAGTGTCCGCTTCCATAGAACGACCACGATCCAAAGACAGAGCCCGACGCTTCATACTCCAATCGGCCACCGGCTCGAGCCGTCCAAGTCGGTACATCGATAGCAAGTGTTCCTGTACCGCCCCCTCTCACAAAAAGGGATGCTAGGAACAGGTCTAAAAGTCCGCGTACTTCTCCGGTGATGGATGCAGTGCCACTTCCATCCTTCCACACAAAGGATGAGCCCTCTGCGCGGAACCGTGCATTAATCGAGAGTTCTCCGCGAACCTCAGAAATAATCCCGGCACCAGGCAGATCATTCAGCAGGGCACAGGCCTCACCGATCAGGGGGAGGTCGCAGATTGGACGTATTTCGTCATTTAGCAGCGATGTGAGCTGCCGTTCATCGCGGAAGAGCTTCACGGGGAAGGTCAGTTGAGTCGTAGCCTCTGTCTCGAGCGATGTGCTCGTAAGCCATCCCTCTGTGGAGCCTCGTACGGTGATCTGGTACTCGTGATCTTTGCCGATGGCGATACCGCCGGTGCCTTCGATCGTGCCCAGACGTCGTTCTCCAGTTGAACTGGCCTCTACGTTAAACTCGAGTCCGGTGGGCAGTAGTCCCCATCTGCCCCCTACATAGGGAACAATAGTTGGTATCGAAACAAATGCTTCGACCTTCGGATCAGGCCAGCGGAACGTACGTCGATAGAGTACCGACCGACCTTGAACACTGGCTGTGAAGTCCGCAGCAGGCGCGGACCACTCAGGGACCGGTACCACATATCTGGTAAGGGGCTGAGCATCTACCCGCGCCGGAATACCGGCAACGTCTGCCGCGCCTCCTATGGTGACGGTTCCTACGGGAAGGTCCTTACCAACATCAAACGTGTGAGAAGCGATGTTGCCTGAAAGATCCGCGTTGACGCGCAAACCATTGATCGTGAACCATGCCGAACGATCGTTCTCATCAGAACCGGCCCAGTCTATCGTTAGTTCATGTAGGTCTTGAGCTGATACATCATGGAGGTAGATCGATTCCGTTCGTGAGGTGAAATCTGTTACACTCGGAGTGTTCGGTTTGCCACTGATGGAAATCGTTGTCTCTCCGTCTTTTACGGCCATAAAGGCAGAGGCGGTTGGTGTAATTCTGAGTGACCACGCGTCGCGACCGTCGCTCGACGTTGAAGACTGCACCGACCTCATCAATCCCAGATAGTCACCACGGCCTGTCCTTCCGCTACCGGATCCTGGGTTATGTGCACCGAAGAAGATCCCTTCCCAAACGCCTTTCGGCTCTGTGACTTCTGATGACGGAGGGCAGTCTTTTCCGCTGATCGTTGTTGTCCACCCGTGTTCTGTTGGGTCTTCATTTCCGTTGAGTGTTTGATCCGGACACATCATGATATCGATGCTGCCGTTCTCGTGTACCGTTGCCCAGACAGCCATTGAACCAACATTCACGACAGGTGCACTTCCATTGAACGTACAACCGCCGCACTCATACGTTGCTGGCGTGAACTCCACAGAAATGAGCTTGGCAGCACCAACATAATGAGTGCCGGGGAACTCTGTATCAACGACGTGTTGCAGGTCAAACGGCTCTGTGCGGAGTCGAATCGTATGATCGCCCGGACACGGGTTTGACTGCACGAGTGACCAGTCGTATTTCACATATGTTGCAAAGGCATCAACACGCAGCTTATCATAGCGCTGTGCATGAACCGTTGATGAGAACGCCATGAGTGCGATCGCGATCGCGTAAAGAACAGTACGCATATTAAAAGCCCGATCATTACTACGTGAATGACCGGGCTAAAATGCAAAGCAGCGTTGCATCCTACGTTGATGATGCGAGTATTGCCGTAACTGTAGGTCTACGAACCCTTCACTGCCCCCTTCACCTCATCAACTACACTTTCGATGACGTTTTCTACGGTGTCGATGGCAGAATCGATCGTTTCTCCAAGGCGTTTGCCAAGTTCATCGGTTGAGTTGTTTAACGATGGGTACAGTGGGAACTGACGGCAGAAGTGTTTTACATCGTCTTTAACGGCTTTGTAGATGTCTTCGTTGCCAACATTACTCACAACACGATCTATCAGTCGGGCGATATGACGCATATCGTCTTCATTCATTCCGCGACTAGTCATCGCTGCAGCATAAAGGATAACCTGCTTTTTGTATTCGTCAAAGGAATCGGTAAGGCACTCACCGAACGCAACGGCCTTTGCAGCGATCACGTAGTTGAGAGGTCCGCTAGGCTACTGACATATGCCTAAAACGCTGATACCAGTCTTAATGATGAGATTTGATGAATGTAACTGCCTTTGGCTGACTGCCAGATGAATACACAATCGTATACAGTCCGGGTGGGAGGAATTCAACGTCAATATGACCGGTAGCTCGATTTAGAACAGAGAGGATGAAGTGATTGCCAAGTGCATCATAAGCAACGAGCTGACTACGATCAAGCGGGCACTCACTAACATCTACATAGATGAAACTCACGGCGGGAATTGGATACAATGCAGAATTCTTCATCGTGGAGGTCGGAGTTGGAAGAACACTCGTTGGCAACACCGTGAGCTTGTGTAACCCAGCTTCACTCCACGCAAAGATCTCGTTATCATCTGATGTGAAATCAGGGCGAGTCCTTGATAGAGGAGTAACGAACTCCAATGCATCGCAAAACACCTCTATGCTCATTGAATTCGTGTTAAGCCGGAGAACCTTGCCGCTAGAATTCATAGCGTATATGGATGAATCTATCGCTATGGATGTGGCACCATTCAGGCTCATTGAATAGCCTGTAGTTGTGATGGAATTGTCACGGACATTGATACGCAAAAAACCACCCTGCATGTCAGCATAAAAAACTCCTGCCCTGACAGGGTCATCTACGACGTCTTGAATACTGATGGGAAGCCTGTCAATCTTTGTCCATGATTGCCCCGAATTCTGAGAGCCAAACACATCAGTTGCTACGACAGCTAGTACATATCGTGAATTCTTGGAGCTCACAGCGCCCGTAGTAAGTCCGCTAATAGAGGTTGTGTTTGGGCGAAAGTCCATTGAGGGAGCAACGGATATGTATCCAATTGGGCCGGCGAACATGAGATTGGTTGACTCTGTGAACATAATGCGTTGAATCTTATCGGGTACCTGACCGGATTGCCATAAATCGCCGCCGTCCGTGGACCAGTAATATCTGTTGCCAGAAAAAACGTAATACCGACCCGATACGAACGGATCTGACACGACATGGACTTTGTCAACGACGGTGTCTCTTCTGAACTCAAACTCCAGCACTCGTTTCCACTTCTCAGAACCTTCGGGACGAACAAAGATCTGTCCGTACGATTCCGCGATCATCGATCGCCCCTTACCAATTGAAAGGTCACCTACGTCTCGCTGATCAATCTGCTTGCTGAGTATGATCGATTTTCCGTCGTAGGGAGAGCGTTCATAAAGAACACCGCAATGACTGTGTATCAGATTGTTACCATTCAGGGCAAAAGACGAAAGTGTGTATCGGCGGGCCTCATTTACCACATTTGCCCAAGATTCCCCGTGATCAGTTGAGACAGTGATTGACTGGTCGCCAGTAGCCCACAGTACTCTAGGATCAACCTTCGATTGCAAGATCTCCGTTGCAGTATTTGCAACCGATCCCATTCTTCGTTGCCATGTTCTACCTTGATCTGTACTTATGACGATACCATCAAAATCGATGGTACCATGCCATCTCGACGGAAATGAACGGTCGATCACAATCCGCCTGACTTGTTTGTTATTGAACGTGCCAAGAGGGTGAGAGTATGTGAAAGTAGCGCCGGTGTCATTAGATCTTAGAACGGAGTCTCCGGCCAGAGCAATCATCGAATCGGGTTCGTCACCAACGAAGCGGATCAAAGAACAAGGGAACTCCTTTGTGAACATTGTCCTTTTCCAGGTGCTCCCACTATCTGTGGAACGCATGGTAGCATCGTTCTTATGTAGGACGATAACCACGTTTGGTGCGCGTGGATGACGATACTGCTTCGGGTCTGCTACGTAGTCATACAATCCATGCCAAACAAGATCTAGCTCCTTTGACCAGGTGAGACCCCAGTCACTGGAAACCCAGAACGCATTTCTAAAGTACATTCTGATTGTCTGGTGTTGTCCTGAAACCGGACGAACGAATGGTATTCGACTTTGGAAGGAAAAGTCTGGCGGATACCCTCTGAGACTGTCCCACGTAGCCCCGTTATCTGTTGAAAAGTGTGTGACGAGCTTCCCGTCCAAGGCGACAAGAATACTATCATCATCTCCTGTGGTATGAACATAGGCGGGATTCCAACCGTCGAAACCAAGGACGCGATCAAAACATTGACCTACACTCTGACATTGGAATGCTACCATAGCAGCAACCACAAGTACAATGCGACGCAGGAGATTTGTATCGTGATGCGAAATCATGTTTTGCTAGGTCTACGAACCCTTCACAGCCCCCTTCACTTCATCAACAACACTTTCGATAACGTTCTCTACGGTGTCGATGGCTGAGTCGATCGTTTCACCAATGCGTTTGCCAAGTTCATCGGGAGAGTTATTCAATGTTGGGTAGAGAGGGAATTGACGGCAGAAGTGTTTTACATCGTCCTTAACGGCGTTGTAGATGTCTTCGTTGCCAACATTAGTCACAACACGATCTATCAGTCGGGCGATATGTCGCATATCGTCTTCATTCATTCCGCGGCTAGTCATTGCAGCAGTACCTAGACGAATGCCACTTGTTACCAGTGGTGGTTGGGTGTCATACGGTACAGCATTCTTGTTGCACGTGATTCCGGCAGCGTCCAGGGCATTCTCAGCTTGTTTGCCAGTGACGCCTTTGTTTCGCAGGTCGATGAGCATGAGGTGATTGTCGGTTCCGCCCGAAACAACGCCATAGTCCATCTTCATCATTTCATCGGCCATTGCTGCGGCATTGCGGATCACCTGTTTAGTGTATTCATCGAACGTGTCGGTGAGACACTCACCAAATGCAACGGCCTTTGCTGCGATCACATGCATGAGAGGTCCGCCTTGAATTCCAGGCATCACCATCGAATCTAGGAGTTCACCCATAAGCTTTGTGCGACCGCTCTTTGGTGCCACCTTGCCGAATGGGTTCTCGTAGTTCTTACCCATGATGATCATGCCACCACGCGGACCGCGCAACGTCTTATGTGTTGTGGACGTTACGATATCACAGTAGGGAACGGGGCTCATCAGTCGCCCCTTTGCGATCAGACCGGCAGGGTGTGCGATATCGGCAAACAGAAACGCCCCAACCTTATCTGCTATCTCGCGGAACTTCGAGAAATCAATCTCGCGAGAATACGCACTTGCACCAACAGTGATGAGCTTCGGTTTATGTTGTTTTGCCAAGTCTTCTACAACATTGTAATCGATACGACCTGTTTCCTTATCGAGTCCGTATCCCACGAAGTTGTAGAACATGCCGGAGAAATTCACTGGCGACCCGTGCGTGAGGTGTCCTCCATGTGAGAGATCCATTCCCAACACGGTATCTCCTGGCTTGAGATACGTGAAGTAAACAGCCATGTTGGCACCGGAGCCTGAGTGTGGCTGCACATTGGCATACTCCGCACCGAAGAGCGTTTTGAGCCTCTCGATGGCGATATTTTCCGCTACGTCAACCCATTCACAACCACCATAATATCGTTTGCCAGGGTACCCTTCAGCATACTTGTTGGTGAGGATACTCCCTTGGGCTTCCATCACACTTAAAGATGTGAAGTTCTCGCTCGCAATGAGCTCGATCTTGTCGCGCTGGCGTTCGTATTCACCCTGAACTGCGTGGTAAAGTTCGGGGTCGGATGTTTTGACGTGAGGATACATGGAGATTTGAGTTACGAGTTACGAGTTACGAGTTACGAGTTACAAGTTACTAGGTACTAGTTACCTGGTACTAGATACGGGGTACTAGTTACCGGTTGCAAAATTCGTTGTACGGGGTAGGAGTAACTACCGGATGACTGACATTGGCAGAACAACAACCTCCGTAGCTGTGCGTGCGCGCAGGGTGTAGGCACCCGATGAGAGCATGGAGCTGTTGATCGTAGTAACTGGTGTTGGGAGTTGGTTGATCGACAGAAGTTCTATTACAGTTCCAGACGTGCTCACGGCTTCGATTGTAACCTGGCGGCCCATCCATGAAAGCGGGAGATTAAGTAGGGCGTTATCGCGTACCGGATTCGGTGCTAGATAGACCGATGGATCGTTGACTTCGGCTACGGTTGCAATGATCTGATCTCCGCAAAGTGTTTGCCCCGTTACAGCATGAACTAGGCAACTGAATGGCTGCTGCGAACCGCTGCCCGCAACGATTGACCAGTTTACAAACCAAAATGGTGTAGCCGCAGGAAAGCCCAATACTTCAATGTCAGAGCTTGTGAGTATTGTTAGACTCGGCTGACTGTCCGGATTGGCCGTGCGATATCGTTGATACTCGCTGTTTCCGCCGAGAGATGTGGCAAGAGACGCCCCTTCCACAAAAATTGAAGGTAGAGGAATCTTTGGCAGCTCTTCTATGGGAATATTAACATTTACGTTCCCAAACAATGCGCTTGGATCTTGGCAGGCTCCGACAAGTTTGATCATCGGTACTCCTGCCAGTGTATCTTGCGCGCTCGCAATGAAGAGGTAATACCAGATACGAGCTTTACCACTCGAAGCATCCATACCCGTAACAACGTTGTCCGACTGGACCGGAATTGTTGCATTGGCATTTAGGATTGCAATGAGGCGAGGGTTGTTTGACGTACCACCTACCGCCGTTTTGGCGCTACTTAGACAATCGGTTGGTGCAAACGGGGAAACAAGGCTTCCGAGTTGGGCTGAAGCAATCAATGTGGAGGCACAAGCAACCACAATCAGGAGTAGAATACGCATCATGAAGTCCTATCAATTGGTGTTTGGCGAAAATACACTCAATTCTGCCTTCAAAACCCCATGGTCGGCGTAGTTTTGCAGGCACTTTCCGCAATCAAGTAAAGAAGCATGACCAAGAACGAATGGATGGACGTAGCGCGCACGGTGATCGCCTCGCGCCTGATCGACACTATCGAGGAATCGGAACTTGCCCCCTCCGGAAAAGTGACGTATCAATTCTCGGCGAAAGGACATGAGCTTGCCCAGGTGATCTTGGGGCAGTCACTGCGTCACGGACACGATGGAGCAACGGTGTATTATCGTTCCCGACCATTTGTGATCGCTGCGGGTATGTCTTATGAAGAGTCGTTCTCCGGCCCATTGGCCCTGAGCGGTAGTCGTAGCGGAGGACGGGATATCGGAGTTGTACATCATCTGCCCAATACCCGCGGTGTAACGGTACTTCCTGCCTCAGGAGATGTGGGCGCTCAATACACGCCATGCGTTGGGTGGGCACAGGCAATCACGTATCATACACGTGTGTTGAAGGACGATTCATGGAAGGGCGCAATTGCCGTGGCCATGGGTGGAGACGGATCTACAGCAACGAACGGATTTTGGGCTGCACTGAATGTGGCCACAACGGTGAAACTTCCGATGGTCTTTTTCATCGAGGACAATCAATATGGTATCAGTGTGCCGGGCACGTTTCAAACGCCGGGTGGAAACATTGCAGATAACCTTGCAGCGTTTAAACATCTTCGCATCGTAGAGGTTGATGGAACGAGTCCGGAAGAAGCCGATAGACTGATCACAAAAACCATCGAGCACGTTCGTCAGTCCCAAAGCCCGGCCTTGCTTCGCGTGCGAGTTCCTCGCATTTGTGGGCATAGCGGTGCCGATAATCAGTCGTATAAGACACAAGAACAGAAGGACGAAGAACTCTCGCGTGATCCCGTAGTGAAACTCAAGGAGTTCTTCGAACGCAAAAAGTACCTTGATAATGATGGCTGGATCGCATTCGTGGCTGAGATTGAGTCGGCCGTACGTGCTGCGTGCGAGTCCGCCCTTGCGCAGCCGCAGCCAATACCTGCCGATGCACTTACAAAATCGTTCTATGACGGAACAACTCCACGTCACGGCGGACTTATGGCCGATGGTGTTGAGCCCCCTTCATCGAGTGGTGAAAAAGTTGAAGATGGTCCGCGCGTGAACCTCATCGAAGCGGTAAAACGAACCTTGGATAACGAACTCCGATTAAACGATCGAGTAGTGGTCTTTGGAGAAGATGTTGGAGTGAAAGGGGGCGTCCATGGCGCTACTGTAGACCTCCAGATCAAACACGGTCCAGACCGTGTTTTTGATACATCTCTTAGTGAAGAGGGGATCATTGGACGGGCTGTTGGGATGGCGATGGCCGGATTAGTGCCTGTGCCAGAAATCCAGTTCCGGAAATATCTCGATCCTGCTACTGAGCAGATCAATGATGCCGGTACCATTAGATGGCGTACGAACGGTGACTTTGCCGCTCCAATGGTGGTGCGTATACCAGTTGGATTTTCAAAACGCACGGGTGATCCATGGCATAGCGTGAGTGGAGAGTCGATCTTTGCACACACGATTGGATGGCGCGTAGCTATGCCGTCTAACGCACAAGATGCTGTTGGACTATTGCGATCTGCTTTGCGTGGAAATGATCCAACGTTTTTCCTTGAGCATCGTGCCATTCAAGACACCGCTCCCGGACGTGGTATCTATCCCGGAGCCGACTATCTCGTGCCATTCGGTGTAGCCAATATCATCCGTCCGGGTACACGGGCAACAGTTGTTGCATGGGGCGAAATGGTACATCGCGCTAAGTCGGCCGTTGAAAACCTAGGCGAAGACATAGAGATCATTGACCTGCGTACCATCGTACCGTGGGATCGCGAGACTGTGTTGGCATCCGTGCGCCGAACAAGCAGATGTATGGTTCTGCATGAAGACACCATAACATGTGGTTTCGGAGCTGAGATCGCATCGACCATCACTGCTGAATGTTTCCGATACCTTGATGCGCCGGTTGTACGACTAGCACCGCCAGACATTCCCATTCCGTATAACAAGGGAATGATGGATGCGGTGATTCCTACAATTGAACGTGTAGCAACCGAATTGCAGGAATTGTTAGCGTTTTAGTTTTTCGACGGTAAGGGGCACGCATCCCGTGCCCTTACATTCGACGCAATCGTCTAATGTGGATGGATGTATTGTTCTTGACATAGTAACTTCCATCCATCATGAAAAAGCTGGTCCTCAAGAAATCCGAGCTATCATCGACTGGGCGTGTTTACCGTATTCCGTATGAGCAGGTTTTGAATTCTGCTCAATACGCGGCGGTGATGCATACAAACGGTCCGGCATTGGTGTTAGCTGGAGCGGGGACGGGGAAGACGAGGACGTTGACGTATCGAGTTGCGCGCCTTGTTGAGGACGGCGTGGATCCCTCAGCGATTTTGCTTCTAACATTTACGCGTAAAGCAGCAGCAGAGATGCTACGCAGATCTTCGGCCTTGCTCGACGGACGGTGTGAACGTGTTGCCGGTGGAACCTTCCACTCGTTTGCATTTTCCATCCTCCGAAGATTTGGATTGCAGGGTCGAGATGCAGATGATCTTTCATCGGATCGGCGCACGGCAACATCAGTGATGGACCAGGCTGATGCAGAAGATGTGATGAACATGGTGCGAGGCAGATTTGATGTTGCTAAGATCAAGAAGCGATTCCCTCAAAAGGGTACTCTCTATGCGATGTACAGCAGATCGGTCAATACAGGCACTCCTCTCACAGACGTGATCAATGAAGAATATTCCCAGTTCGTAGATGAAACGCCACGGATATCTGAAGTTCTCCGGGGTTACAATGAATACAAACGCGCTAATGGTTTGTTCGACTATGACGATCTGTTGCTCTATCTTCTAGCAATGACGAAACACGAAGAGATCGGTCCGATTCTCCGCAAACAGTTTCGTTACGTGATGGTTGATGAATATCAAGACACCAACAAGCTCCAACACAACATCATTCTTGGTCTCGCCGGCACCAATGGGAATGTAATGGTTGTTGGTGATGATGCACAAAGCATCTACTCGTTTCGTGGTGCAGACGTACGAAACATTCACGCTGTTCCCGATTCGTTCGAGCATTGCGCCGTGATCCGCCTCGAGCATAACTATCGATCAACACAGCCGATACTGGACGTGTGCAACAGTATCCTTCGTGATGCACCCAACATGTTTGAGAAGGAGTTGTTCAGTGAAATGAAGGAAGGGGATCAGCCGATGTTGATCTCTGCAACGAATGAACGACAGCAATCATCGTTTGTGATGCAGCAGATCCTTGAGTTGCGTGAGAATGGGACGCCCCTTTCAGAAATAGCCGTCTTGTTCCGTAGTGGATTTCTTTCCTTTGACCTTGAGATCGAGCTAGGAAAGGCCAATATTCCTTTCCGAAAGTTTGGTGGTCTGCGTTTTGCAGAGGCTGCACATGTCAAGGACCTCCTAGCACGTGTTCGTTTGACCGAAAATCCACGTGATGTGATCTCGTGGTATCGAGTACTCCTACAACTCCCGGGTGTCGGTCAGAAAACCGCCCAAGCAGTAATCGACGCAATGCAAACGGAAGCAGATCCCTTATCGAGACCCGAACATTCATGGGGTTCCACTGGGAAAGGGGCTTCTGCAATCGCAGGCATGGCCTCGATGCTCGCCCGCGTGCGCGCAATTATGGATCCGTTGGAGAGATTACGTTCCATTGCCGATGCCTATAGACCAACATTGGAGAAGGCATATGATGACCATCCCAAACGCTGGAAGGATATTGAGACGGTGGTTGGAATAGGGGGCAGATATACTACGGTTGAGGAGTTTCTCGCCGACATCGCTCTTGATCCACCAACAGAGTCGCTCGATGATATCGACGCGGATGATGGTGAAAATGAATTTGTGACCCTTTCTACCATCCACTCCGCTAAGGGACTTGAGTGGAATACCGTCTTTCTCATCTGGGTGAATGAGGGCCGGCTCCCGTCCGCACGTAGTGCAGAAAGTGAAGCATCACTCGAAGAAGAACGACGACTCCTCTATGTGGCCTGCACAAGGGCTAAAGAGCGTTTGTACCTCACGTATCCTGCGGTGATGCTGGAGTGGCAGAATTCAGACGTTTTGGGTCGACCCAGCAGATTCCTCGATACAGTAACGGCCGAGTGCATTCAGCAATACTACCTAACTGAGGGCGGTGAGTAAAGCCCTAGTTTTGTCGGTCGTAAAACTTCGTACGGGAATCCTCGTTTGCAATCTCACATATGCCGTTCTTGTCTTGTGCTCTTTGTCCTCCTAGTTGGAGTAACATATAGCGGAGCGCAAAAGGTTTGTGATGCCGTCGGCATCGGCTATGTGCCCCTCACACAAATGACCAATGAACCGTGGAATGGTGTTCTTGGTGGCCTTTACCCGAACGGATCGAACAATCGTCCGTATGATCACGACCTTCTCCTTCTAAAGCACGCGCTCACAGTTCAAGCTTGTAAGCCAGACGGTTCCTTGGATATTCGCAACGGCCAGATCGTTGTATTGGGAATTGGCTCTTCAAATGCAAAGTCTGCCTTCAGTAGCTTGGAACGAATCTCAACCACAGATACACTTTGCAATCGGTCAGTCCAATTTCTCAATGTTGCCCAAGATGGACTTGGTCTTCAAAACGTTGCTTCGGCAAATAGTGGTTATTGGTCAGAAGTGGAAAATGCCGTTGCCGCACAGGGCTTCGCTACATCACAGGTTCAGATTGCTTGGGTGATGATAGATGACACGGAGAACACCGATACTGTCTTCCCGCGAGCAGCTCAAGAACTTGCGGACCAGCTTTATGACTTGTGCAAAACGATAAAGGTAAAGTTCCCTTCGGTGAAGTTCATCCATCTATCAAGCCGACCGTACTCGGGATATATTGACCCAACGGAGACGAGTCTTGGCATGGGGCACATAACACCGCGTGATTATATCCACGGATGGGCAGTGAAGTTTCTCATTGAACGTCAGATTAATGGCTCTGCCGGATATGCGTTCACCGGAGCACACAGTGAGATCCCAGCACTCGTGTGGTCTTCGTATCTGTGGTCAGACGGTACAACGGCCAACAGTGATGGGCTCTCTTGGGAATGCACGGATTTTGAGTCCGATGGATTTTCTCTTGCAACGTCAGGTAGTGAAAAAGCAGGTCGTTCGCTTCATTTCCAATTCTCGCAGGATCAACTCTCAATGGGCTGGTATACAAGACCAGTGCCGATGAGTGTCTCCGCGAATCATGAATCCTTGTTACAGGTACACGCAGTTGTGTCTGACGGCGCAATTCACATCGCATCTACAGACGGTGATGTGGCCATTATGAACCTTCAGGGCAAGGTCATGTGGTCAACCTCCTCTTCAGAGAACGACATCGACGTCCCCACATCTTCGTGGCCCTCGGGTGTCTATGTAGTACGTTCAGGTTCAGAATCTGAATTGGTTACTGTTCGATAGGAGAGCACGAACATCACGTTCGTAACCGAATTGATAGTCCCGGGTTCTCTCTGACATCATGAGAACCTACCAACTCCTCCTCGTTGTCCTTGCAAGCATGCAGGTGATGGTTGCACAGAAGGACTGCTCCAGACCGCCACTAGGGCGGTTGTCGGTATCTGACATGACGAACTCCACGTGGAATGGTGTACGTGGTGGACTCTATCCTGAGGGGCGCAATGTTCCGCCCCCTAACAATATGTCAGCGTATGAGTCCACGATCAGTACAATCGTACCGCGATCGCTTGATGGAGCTGTAGATCACGTAGATGGCAAGATCGTTATGATCGGTGTTGGCGCATCAAATCCGAGAACGGAGTTCAATGCATTCGTTGCCTTTGCAATGGCAGATCCGATGCGTAGCACCAATATTGTTTTTGCAAACACCTGTGTTGGCGGACAAGGCGTGCAGAAGATGAATCAGACGTCGGACTCGTACTGGAAGAACGCAGAAAAAGTTGTGGATTCACTTCATTGTAGCAACGCACAGGTGCAGGTTGCATGGGTTGAAACAGATAACACACAGGATACCGATACGGCGTTCCCCGGAGCTGCAGAAGGCCTAGCAGATCAGTTGTTTACCCTCTGTTCAACAATGCGATCCTTCTACCCAAATTTGAAGGTGATCTACTTCTCATCTCGCTCCTACGCCGGATACATCGATCCTGCAACAGCTCTTGCCGGTAAGGGGCTTCTGTCTCCACGTGATCATCTAAATGGATGGGCCATCAAGTTCCTCATTGAACGTCAAATAAACGGAACGCCGGGATATCGCTTTTCCGAAGACTCACCAGAACTTCCTGCTTTGATGTGGTGCACAGACAATTGGGCAGATGGCACTACACCAAGACTGGACGGACACTTTTGGCATTGTGATGACTTTTCCGGGGACGGCCTTCACCTCTCGCCGTTGGGTGAAGAAAAGTCAGGTGCTCGTATACACACCTTCTTTTCAACCGACCCTCTGGCACAACGATGGTTTCACACGGCCTCTACAACATCGAACGATGAGACAGCCTTGACAGATGAATCGTTCATTAGGTATATCGTGGGTGAAATGATTTCCCTCCAAAGTCCTGTAGCTGTTGATGCGGCCATCTACAATATTCACGGTGAACTTGTGTGGTCGGCCACGATTGACGGACTTGTACAGATTCCAACAACGGGATTCACGCCTGGACTCTATCTTGTACGTCAAGGAGAACGCACGTCCACCTTCCTACGTCCATAATTCATGACATCAAACAAGGCCCTCTTTCTCGACAGAGATGGCGTGATCAATCATAGGATCATTGGTGGCTACGTACGGACTCCCGAAGAATTCGTCCTTCACTCAGACATCATCCCATTGTTGCAGGCCGCCCGCAAGGCAGGGTACCTCCTCATCCTGATAAGCAACCAACAGGGTGTTGGTAAGGGGCTTATGTCTCCGCAAGACCTCGAATTCGTGCATGAATACATGCAAAACCTCCTTGCCGCGAAACTCAATGGCAGGGGGCTCGATGATATCCGTGTTTGCACAGATCTCGATGAATCTCATAGTCCACGTCGCAAACCAGCTCCAGGTATGCTCCTCGAAGCAATTTCCGAGCATCATTTAGACCCATCCCAATGTTGGTTCCTCGGCGATGCCACAACAGATGCCCAGGCTGGTAGGGCAGCTGGAGTAAAAACCGCCCTTATCGGCAAATTCCTGCCAACTGAGGCAGATGTTGTTATCCCGGATCATGCCGGCACCAAGGTCTTGATAGACCTCCTCTAAAAAACTGATACGGCATTTGCAACAATTCTTGGACGGGTACGTACACACGCCCCAGAACTGACCATTTGCTTAATTGCTGACTAATCGTCAATTTTGTGACCATTGGTCAGAAATTCAACTACCCGTCAATACCCGTACGACGACCGAAAGGGAACTCTCCATGAAGGCACGCATTAGCATTTACCTGGTCTTCGCAGTGCTGGGCACTATGATAGCCTCTGCGACGACACGGCCGCTAAGCCTCGACGAGGCGATCGAAATCGCCTTGCGCCAGAACAAGAATGTAGCTATTGCAAAGCTTGGTGTTCAGAAGGCGGATGCTCAGGTAACTGAAGCTATTGGCAACGCTTTGCCTGCGTTAAATATCAGCGCTGGCTATAACTACAACATTCAGTTGCCGGTGTTTTTCTTTCCGGATCAATCGGGGAATGTTACCCCTGTGCGTTTCGGGCTTCCGAATGCCTACAATGTAAACGCCCAACTGCAGCAGGTCCTGTTTAACAGTGCAGTGTTTACGGGCATCGGCGCCTCCCGCATTTATTCTGATGCTGCTAAAGCACAACTGGATGCCGTAGTTGCCGAAGTGGTCACAGAGACAAAAAAACGTTACTACCAGGCTCTTGCCGCTCGTGCATTTGTAGGCGTTGCAACAGCAACACTGAACAATGCCCTTGAAACGCAAAAGACCATCACGGCACTCTTTAGTGAAGGTCTGGTTGCTGAGTTCGATAAGATTCGCTCTGATGTGGCTGTGGCGAATATTCAGCCAACGGTAACGGATGCTGAAGCCGGACAATACAACGCACTTGCAGCGCTTCAGACGTTCTTGGTGATCGATCTCAAGGACACCATCATCCTCTCCCGCGACGGTTGGGCAGAACCCGAGGCAGCCCCGACGGAAGACTCAGCCCTTGTTCGTGCTATCAGAGAGAATTATGAACTCAAAGCACTTGCCCTACAGGTAGAGGTTTCGCGAGAGTTTATCAACATCTATCGCTCCGATTATTTCCCCACGCTAGCCGCGTTTGGTCAGTGGCAAAATCAAGGTCAGAGCGAAACGCTCTCGGCTTGGAATACAGCCACCAGCACTGTTGTCGGACTGAATTTTTCCCTCAATCTCTTCAATGGTTTTCGCACGCAGGCAAAGGTGGAACAAGCTAACGTTGAATACCTGACTGCCCAACAACGGTACGAGCAGGTTAGCGATCTCATCAAACTTCAGGTGAGAACGATCGTGAATCAGATCAAGTCCGCCAAGTTGCGTATTGATGCGCAGAAGACAACTGTTGCCCAAGCACAGCGTGGATTTGACATCTCAAAGATCCGCTATACCGAGGGCACAGGAAGTTTGTTGGAGATCAATGATGCAGAAACCGCTCTGGCTCGCGCACAAGTCAATGAGATCAACGCGCTGTTGGATTATTACGTGACGCGTGCTGAATACGAGCGAACAACGGGACTTGTCGATGAAAAGTACCGTCGCATGGTTCGTTAAGGAGATCACCATGGGAGTACGAGAACGAAAGGAACGCGAAAAGGAACAACGTCGGATCGATATCCTCGAATCGGCGCGACAAGCCGTTGTGAAGTACGGGCTGGAACAGACCTCTATGGACCGAATCGCTCAAGAGGCCGAACTTGCAAAAGGCACCCTCTACCTGTACTTCAAAAACCGCGATGAGCTTCTGATTGCGTTGATAGCCGATGATTTCGACCGCTTGATCGTAATGCTTGAAGGCGTTACGAAGAGCAACATCGATCCTGAAAAGAAACTCCTGGCTTCGATTGGTACGTTCAACGATTTCTCCAAGGGCAATGAGTTCTTCTATCAGGTGATGACGCAGTTCAACATACGCTCGCTGATCCAACAGGATGCTGAGAGTGAACCAGTCTGTCACTTCCGCTCTGTGAATCAACGAATGATGGAACTACTCACATCAGTTGTTCAGGAGGGAGTAAATAAAAAGGTCTTCTTCATCGATCAACCCATCCAAGACATCGTTGTGCAGTTGATCGTTTCATTGAAAGGGGCGATGGTGATCCTTCGAAACAACATGCTCCCACCAGAATGGATGACGCACGACGTAGAGTTCATGCTCCACAGCATTGCCTGCCTTATGATCAAGGGGCTGAAGTCTGATGAGCCCCCTGTTACCTACCAGACATTGAATTAACACAAACACCACGTTTTAGGAAACACCATGACGTTCCGCACGATTTCATCAGTCGTCCTTATAGGCCTTATTACCATGGCCTGCTCCAAGGACTCCGATACGCCGCTCGAAAGGCAGCTTGATTCTCTCCGAACAGAGAAAGAAAACATTGAAGGGAAGATCACTGAGCTTCAGAAAAAGCTGGGTAAGCAGAGCACACCAGTTGCAGCTCAGCCGGTGACCACCGTGGCAGCAGCAATGCAAGCATTCGCTCACGTTGTTGATGCGAAGGGTACGGTTGACTCACGCTCGTCCTTGCAGATCACGCCACAGATGGCCGGACGGATCGTTCGGGTGAATGTGGTCAATGGTGAGGCGATCTCTAAAGGACAACTTCTTGTTGAGCTCGACGCAGAGATCATCCGCAAGGGAATCGATGAGATAAAGACGCAACTCGACTTTGCCGTAACCATGTTCGAGAAACAGAAGCGCATCTACGATCAAAAGGCTGGCAGCGAAGTCCAATACCTTGCTGCAAAGAATCAGAAGGAGTCGCTTGAGCGTCGTCTAGAATCACTCAACGAGCAACTCTCAATGTCGCGCGTGGTTGCTCCCACGAGTGGGTTTGCAGACAACGTGATGGCCAAGGTAGGAGAAAACGTTGCACCAGGAATGCCCCTTCTCACGGTTGTAAACACATCAGACATGCGAGTTGTCGTAGATCTTGCAGAGTCATTTATTGGTTCTGTTACAACGGGTGATCCGGTAACGATTCAATACCCAGAGATCGCGGATTCGCTTAAGACCAAGATCAATGTTGTGGCAAAGTCTGTGAATCCGGTAAGCCGCACGTTCCGCGTTGAGATTCCAATCCGACCCGTACCAGCTAACCTGCGACCTAACACCACATGTCGGGTGTTGATCAACGATGTCACCATCGCATCTACTATCGTGATGCCATTAACAGCCGTACTCCACGATGTTGTTGGTTCGTATCTCTACATCGTAGACGATAAGAACACGGCTCGCCGCCGAGAGGTGAAGACAGGCCTCACATCAGGCGGTAGTGTGCAGATCGTTTCCGGATTGGCAGTAGGGGAGAACGTCATTGTTCGTGGAGCAGTGGACGTTGCAGACGGTCAAATTGTTCGCACAGTGAAGTAACCTAAGCACATGCAACACCATAAGAAATTCCCCATTACATCTTGGGCAGTAGAGAATCGTACAACGATCTATGTGCTCACGATCATACTTTCGATCCTTGGCGTGTTCTCCTATATGAACCTGCCAAAGGAGCAGTTCCCAGATATCGTTGTCCCAACGATCTTGGTTACAACCATCAATGCCGGCACATCCCCGGTGGACGTAGAGAACCTCATCTCGAGGCCTCTCGAAAAGCAGATTAAGTCTATAGCGGATGTGAAGAAGGTAACGAGCACGAGTATTCAAGATGCATCGATCGTTGTTGTTGAGTTCACCACAGGTATTGACCCGGTGATCGGTAAACAGCGTGTGAATGATGCTGTAGACCGTGCACGTTCGGACCTGCCTACGCAGCTCACAAAGGAACCACAGGTCCAGGAAGTTGACTTCTCGGAATTCCCGATCATGAACGTCAATATCTCCGGTAATGTGGGACTTGATGTTCTGAAACAATATGCCGACGACTTGCAGGACAAGTTTGAGTCCCTCAAGGAGATTCGTCGTGCAGATATCATTGGGTCGTTGGAAAAGGAAGTACGCGTTGATATCGACCCATACCGTCTCCAGGCGGCCGGTATCTCCTTTGATGATGTCTCCCGTGCAATCCAGTATGAGAATGTCAATATCTCAGGGGGCGAAGTACTCAACGATGGTGTCCGCCGAAATCTCCAGGTATCTGGAGAATTCAAGGACGTTTCACAGATCGAGAATGTGATCGTTAAAGGTAGCCGTGGCAACACGGTATACGTACGAGATATTGCAACGGTGGTTGAGACAAACAAGGAGCAACAGAGCTTCGCCCGTCTCGACGGCAAGGATGTGGTTACGTTGGCCATCCTCAAGAAGGCCGGCGAAAACCTGATCAATGCATCTGACCAGATTCAGCATATCGTGAAGGAGTATTCGGCAACGAAGCTCCCAAAGAATGTTTCGATCACCATAACAAATGACCAGTCCACGGCCACACGGATCAATCTTGCTGACCTGATCAATACGATTATCATCGGCTTCATTCTGGTGACCATCGTTCTCATGTTCTTCATGGGTGTTCAGAACGCACTTTTTGTTGGACTCGCAACGCCCCTTTCATCTTTCATCGCCTTCCTTATCATGCCGGGCTTTGACTTCACGTTCAACGTGGTGGTTACGTTCGGGTTCTTGTTAGCCCTGGGTATCGTTGTTGACGATGCAATTGTGGTTATCGAGAACACCCACCGCCTGCATACCAAGGATAAGATCGATATCAAGACGGCAACCAAGTATGCAGCTGCAGAAGTATTCGCTCCGGTTGTTGCCGGAACGCTTACCACACTTGCTCCGTTCTTCCCGCTGCTCTTTTGGCCAGGCTTGGTGGGTGAGTTCATGGTCTATCTCCCGGCCACCCTGATCATTACGCTCACAGCATCACTCGTGGTTGCCTACATCATGAATCCGGTCTTTGCCGTTGACTTCATGGATCGTAAACCTGCACGAGTGACAAAGCGCAAGCTCTTTGCGATTGGAGCTGCCATTGGCTTTGCATCTATTGGCGCTGTTACCGGTGGTCAGATATGGATTGCCTTCCTGTCGATCTTCACGTTTACGTTCTGGCTCACCAACCGCAAATTCATTACACCACGCCTGATTAAGCCGTTCCAAGAAAAGACGCTGCCATGGGTAATGGACCTCTATCGCGGGACGCTACGTTTCGTACTCCAAGGTAATCGTCCATACCTCGTGATCGCGAGCATGGTTGGACTTTTTGTTGTGACGATCTTCCTCATGGTTGTAGCTGGCCCAAAGGTTGTGTTCTTCCCTGAAGCGGATCCGAACTATGCCTATGTCTATGTTCAGATGCCGATTGGCACGGATGCGGCAGAGACAGACTCTGTTGTTCGCGTGGTTGAACAACGCGTGAACAAGGTACTTGGTCCGAAGAATCCGCTTGTAAAATCGGTGATCTCCAATGTAGGTCTTGGTGCCGGTGACCCGCAGAATCCTGATCGTACGATCACCCCTCACAAGGGTAAGGTCACGGTGGCCTTCGTTGAGTTTCAATACAGGCACGGGGCTAGCACACAAGAGTATCTTGGCAAATTCCGTGATGAACTGCGTGATCTGCCGGGTGTTGAGATCCTGGTAGCAAAGGAGTCCAATGGCCCACCAACCGGGAAGCCGATCAATATTGAGATTAGTGGTGATGAACTTGACCAACTTATCGCAATCCAAGATCGGGTTCGCAGGATTTTGGTTGACTCCTTGCAGATTCAAGGAATCGAAAAACTCAAGAGCGATCTGGTACGGAACAAGCCGGAACTTTCTGTTGTGATCGACAGGGAGAAGGCAAATGCAGAAGGCATCTCTACGGCCCAGGTCGGTATGGCTCTTCGCAATTCCCTTTATGGCAGCGAGGCAACGAAGTACCGTTCAGGCGAAGATGAATATGCCGTTCAACTGCGCGCTCGCGAAGATATGCGTGGCAATGCGGATGCGTTGCTGAACCTTCCGATCACGTATCGTGATATGAGCAGCGGACAATTCCGTCAGATCCCTATGTCATCCATTGCTCACCTCGAATACTCGTCCACCTTTGCCGGTATCAACCGTAAGAATCAAAAACGTGTTGTCACTCTTGGTTCAAATGTTCTCGAAGGTTTTAATGAGAACGAAGTGAACGCAGAGATCCGTGCAGCACTCAAGAATCTTACGCTCGAAGACGGATACGAGATTAAGCTCACGGGCGCGCAGGAAGAGCAAGCCGAGAGTGCAAACTTCTTGGCAATGGCCTTTGGTATTGCAGCGATGTTAATCTTGCTCATCATGGTAACGCAGTTTAACTCGTTGTCGAAGCCCTTGCTCATCATGGTTACCGTGCTCTTTAGCTTGATTGGCGTTCTGCTGGGCTTTGTGATCTTCCGCATGACCTTCTCTATCGTGATCACGGGTGTGGGCGTTATTGCCCTTGCCGGTATCGTGGTGCGAAATGGTATTGTGCTTGTAGACTTCACGGACGTTCTACGCAAGCAGGGATGGAGGACCAAACGCGCTATCATCGAAGGTGGAGCCATCAGGTTCAATCCCGTGGTTCTTACGGCCGGTGCTACTATCCTTGGTCTGGTCCCACTCGCTGTTGGTCTCAACATCGACTTCTGGGAACTCATCAACCTACGTGATCCACACATTCACATCGGTTCAGACAGCGTTGCCTTCTGGGGTCCACTTGCATGGTCCATCGTCTTCGGCCTGAGCTTCTCTACCTTCCTTACTCTGGTCGTTGTGCCATGTATGTATTACATCATGGCCACGTTCCAAGTTCGCGGAGCACGGAGAAAACAACGTCGTGCGATGATCAATGCCCGCCTTGATGCCCTTGAAGGTGTCTCCGGACACTGATATCACCATCGTAGTACAACAGAGCCGTGGCCTTCAATCGAAGTGCCACGGCTCTCGTTTTTCTACGCTAGGGTAGGCGCTGGGTGTGCTACCTACTTTTTTTCGAAGCGCAAGGACGCACTATTCAAACAATAGCGGAGTCCGGTAGGTTTAGGTCCGTCGTCAAAAACGTGACCCAGATGTGCACCGCAACG
>CALMZQ010000153.1 GCA_937870915.1 uncultured Ignavibacteria bacterium | reverse complement strand
CCTGTGAGGTCAAAAACACCTCGGGTAGCGCCATCACCTTTCACCAGATACACTTCGCCAGTATTCAGCGTCACGCTGATTGGCACGCCGGTGTTGATCGTTCGTCCATCAGCTGTTTTGGCAAGGCTGGTCCCGACCCCCTTAAGGTCGATACTAAGCATCGTGTTGTCCTCCTTTGCCACAACTACAAAGCCCCCTGCCCAGGGCCGGACTTCTCGGAAATCGTAGTATCCCACGTGGATGTATTCCTTGTCCCACGCGGATGTAGGGATGGCCATGTATCCATCACTTGACGTTTGTTTGGAATTGAGGACGTAGACAGAGATCGGCTTCGCAGAACGGATTCCAATACCATTGAGTAAGACCTGCTCACTTTCCCTCAGTTCCCAGTTCCACGACGTTCCGCCGTTAGCGTCAGTCAACTTCCGAACGACATTCTTCGCAACCTGATAGGACGCGATCTGCCCTGTCGAATAGTCTTCAACTTCAACCTTCGTGTCAAAAGCTGAACAGATATAAATAGCCAGAGTATTCGTCGGAAAGGGGTTGAGCTCGTTCGGTGGAATAGCAATGAAGAATTCTGTGCCTTCGGCAATATTCTCGGCTGTCAAGGCCTGCTCAACAGGTTTGGGAATCTGCGCTACTGCGGTTATCGAACACACGATGAACGCAAGAAAAATCTGGTATAGATATCTCATTAGTGAACCTCTTAATACCTGGTGGTGAAAATCTCTGTGTAGGTGGATGCCCCCTTCAACAAAACGGCATACAATCCTTTGGGTAGGGGGCACATGTTGACCAATGCCTCTGTCTCTCCGCTTTGTACAGTGTGCAACAACACAACGCGGCCTCGTAGGTCAACAATTTCTAGTGTGGTGACGTGCATAGTGGCAGACCAAACCACACGGCATTGATCTGCAGCCGGGTTCGGGACGATCGAAATGGATGGGGTGTTGGGATCCAGCTCGTCTATGGAAGTTGGAACCTCGTAGCGCAGTGTGTCATAGGTAACGTTGCCGGACCTATCCGATGTTTGTACAATGCCACTTGCTCTCCGCCTTGGATCAACAACCCATGCTGTGAACATTGCACTCTTTGTTGTAGAGTCGGGCAGGAAGTTCGTTGTTGCTGCAATCGTCAGCCGCATATTCAACGCAGGGAAGGCAAATCGCATGGGTACAAGGCCCGATTCACGTTGAAGTCCGGAAACCGGACACCATATGTTAGGAATTGTCGCATTCCGCGCCTCTGTTGCCTCAAACATCCATTGCTGGCCATCGTGCAAAACCTGCACAGTTATTGGCGGCATGGTATCGATGAAGGAAGGGGCTGTATACTCCAACGTGTCAAAGGCTACGTTGTCGTAGAAATCGCGAACAACGTATTCAACGCGGGCATCCCGTAATGAATCGATCACTTTCCATGTATAGCGAAACGTTGTGTACGCAGGCTTTGCGGGAAACGAACTATGAGTATGGAGTGTGAGCGCATAGTTGTAGCTGGCGGAGCCTTCCACGATCTCTATGGCCGCAATGCCTGTCTCCACCTGGTCCGACTTCAAAGGGACGCGGCGAACAGGGTTGGGGATGTTGCGCAGCTCGGTAGCCTCAACGGTGCGGGTTCCACACGAATCTGAATCCCGAATCAATATGGGAGGCATTGTATCGATATAGCCCCCGGGCGGATTCTGAACCTGCGAAGATCCGTTAGAACCGCCTACTGTGGCCACCAATACAAGTAGTAGCAGAAAAATCATCCCAATTACCCCTCATAACAATACCGAGTGATGCAGTATTGGAGACAATGCCCGTGCCAATTCGTTTTTCGTAGTTTCGTGGCCTGATTCTCTCAACACTCCACATTAGCCAGCATGACCGCAGAAACCAAACGATCGCTTGACTTCAATGACACGACGTTCTCCAACGAACGCCGTGCACCCGAAGAACTTGCCCCGATCGCCAATGAGATCCGCCGAGACATTATTCGCATGCTTGTACGAGCCGGATCGGGACATAGTGGGGGACCGTTGGGCTCGGCCGACATCTTTGCAGCGCTGTATTTCAGTGGTGTGATGCGGTATAACCCAAAGGACATGACGGCACCTCGCGACCGATTTGTGCTTTCAGCGGGACACATGGCACCGGTCATGTATGCCTCATTGGCCAATGCAGGCTGTTACCCGAAGCAGGAGCAAGAAACCCTTCGCAAGTATGACACACGTCTTCAGGGTCACCCGGGTAGAGATATGCACCTGCCGGGCATAGAAACGTCATCCGGCTCACTGGGCCAAGGCATATCCATCGCTGTGGGTATGGCAATGGCGGATAAGCTCGTTGACAAAAACGACCGTCGCGTCTTCACCCTCACAGGTGATGGTGAACTCCAGGAAGGCTCCGTTTGGGAGGCCGCCATGGCCGCTTCACACTTCAAGCTTGATAATCTTTGTTGGCTCATCGACAACAATGATTGCCAGATCGACGGTCGAGTACCGGATGTGATGAACGTGTACCCAATCGATAAAAAATGTGAGGCCTTTGGCTTCGATACCATCGTTGTGAATGGTCACGACCACGCAGATCTCCAACGCGGCTTCGATCATTTCCTCGCAAATCAAAAGAATGGCTCCGGAAAACCAACGGCCATCATCTGCCAGACCTTCATGGGTCACGGCGTTTCCTTCATGAACGACAAATTTGAGTGGCACGGCAAGCCCCCTTCCAAGGACCAAGCGGTGGCCGCGCTGGAAGAACTTTCGAATTACTAGTTACTAGTTACCAGTTACTAGTTACGAGTTACGAGTTACCGGAACCTTAAACCTCTAACGTGTAACTCGTAACATGTAACTAGTAACTCGTAACTCGTAACCTGTAACTCGTAACCTGTAACTCGTAGCCTGTAACTCGTAACTAGCAACTCATCTAAGCCTACAATGGAACTTCTCGGATCAAAGCCCACGCGTTTCGGATTTGGTGACGGACTCGTTGAACTTGGCGAGCGTCACAGCAATATCATTGTACTTGGTGGTGATATCACCGGGTCTGTGATGACGTCGCTCTTCAGAGACAAATTTCCGGATCGTTTCTTCTCTATCGGTATTGCCGAGCAGAACGCAACCACGATTGCTACGGGTCTTGCCTTGAGTGGAAAGATCCCGTTCTTTGCGTCGTATGGGGCTTTCTGTGCCCTTCGCAATGCTGATCAAC
This sequence comes from uncultured Ignavibacteria bacterium, assembly GCA_937870915.1. GTDB lineage: Bacteria > Bacteroidota > Ignavibacteria > Kapaibacteriales > Kapaibacteriaceae > UBA10438. The sequence continues at coordinate 3,574 of CALMZQ010000153.1, read as the reverse complement.
TGCGAATCTCGGTGGCCTATAACGAAGCCAATGTGAAGATCGGCGGGGGACACTCGGGGATCAGTGTTGGTCCCGATGGTGCTACGCACCAGGTGTTGGAAGAAGTTGCGTTCTTGCGCACGTTGCCACACATGACGTTGATCGTTCCTGCAGACTATGAAGAAGCCAAGAAGGCAACCGTTGCCATGGGTGAGATGGTTGGGCCGGCCTACATACGTTTTGGTCGCTCTCCTGTACCACTCTTCACAACGCCCGACACGCCGTTCGTATTAGGCAAGGCAAACGTTGTCCGCGAAGGCACAGACGTGGCGATCATTGCTAATGGAGCCCTTGTGTGGGAAGCCCACCTTGCTGCGGTTGAACTTGCCAAGCGCGGGATCTCTGCCCGTATTGTGAATGTGCATACGGTGAAGCCATTTGATTTTGAGACCGTTACTGCTGCTGCCAGAGAATGTGGCTGTATCGTAACGGCCGAAGAACATCAGGTTCATGCCGGACTCGGTGGGGCAGTTGCAGAGTGTACTGCAAAGAATGCACCTGTGCCTATTGAATTCGTCGGTGTGAAAGATTCATTTGGCGGATCGGGTGAGCCCGAAGAACTCATGGTCAAGTTCGGTCTCACATGGAGAGAGATCTACGCATCTGCTCTTGTTGCGATGGAACGTAGGGATACCGGAAGCAGCGGTGTGCGTGCCATCAAAGACGTGCCTGTCTATACTGCCTGATCGATTCAACGAGCCACCACATGTCAACTCAGAGAGATCCGATCCGGATCGACATCACGGATCCGATCCTTATTCGTATTGCAACACTAGCCGAAGAGCGTGGTGTTGATGTGTACGTTGTAGGGGGCTATGTGCGTGATGCGATTATGGGGCGCCTGCGCACCGATATCGACATTACGGTGGTGGGCGACCCTCTTGCGTTTGCACGAGCTGTTGCCGATGTGTTTCACTCAAAGACGGTTGAATACGAACGGTTCCGAACCGCACTTGTCCCCGTGGGAGAGCACCATCTTGAATTTGTTGGAACGCGCAGCGAACAATACGAAGCACACTCGCGCAACCCGATCGTAATCGAGGGTACGTTGGAGGATGATCTGCGTAGGCGCGACTTCACCGTCAATGCCCTTGCGGCATCCTTGAAGTTGCAAGACCTTGGACGCATCGTTGATCTCTTCAACGGAGTTGATGACATCGAACAAAGGATCTTGCGCACGCCACTCGATCCGATTGTTACCATGAGCGACGATCCATTGAGGATGATGCGTGCCGCACGATTTGCTGCACAATTGGAATTCGAGATTGAACCAACGGTGTTGGAAGCAATCTCATCGATGGCAGAACGGATCACGATCATTTCACAGGAACGGATCACCGATGAGTTCCTGAAGATCCTTGCCGCACGGAAGCCAAGCATTGGCTTGCGCATCCTCTTTGTGACAGGAATCATGGAGCACATCTTCCCGGAAGTGCACAACCTAGCCGGCGTGGATCTGGTACAGGCAGGCAAGCGCGAATTCAGGCATAAGGATGTCTTCTACCACACGTTGCAGGTACTCGATAACGTAGCGGAGTGGTCAGACGATATCTGGTTACGCTTTGCAACGTTGATGCATGATATTGCGAAGCCCCGTACCAAACGGTTCATTGAAGGAACTGGCTGGACGTTTCATGGTCACGAAGAAGTTGGTGCCAGATGGCAGGAACGCATCTTCCGCAGAATGAAGCTCCCTATGCATCACCTCTCCTATGTGGAAACGCTTGTTCGTTTACACCAACGTCCGATGATGCTTGTAGACGAAGGTGTAACGGATTCTGCCATCCGCAGATTGGCAGTGCAAGCCGGAGACGCAATCAGCGATCTTTTTACGTTGTGCAGAGCAGACATCACAACGCGCAATGAGCATCGAGCGGCAAAGTATCTCCGCAATTACGCAATTGTTGAAGCGAAAGTAGAGGACGTTCGAGACCGAGACCAGCTGCGGGCATTCCAAAGCCCCCTTCGCGGAGAAGACATTATGCAGATCACCGGTCTTGGCCCATCACGCGTAGTTGGTTACATGAAGTGGATGATTGAAGAAGCTATCCTTGATGGCATCATCCCACACGACATTGATGCTGCACGCACATATCTCTTTGAGAATCTTGAACAGTGGAAAGAAGATGGGAAGACTGCACAGTTCTCAAGAAGAGGTTAATCAAGTCAGTTACTAGTTACAAATGCCTTTTCCGCACCTTAAACTTGGCTACCAATGACGAAAATTATCTCCTATGCAGGGATTGAGCCTACGATTCACGAATCAGTGTTCTTGGCCGATGGTGCAATAGTGCTTGGCGATGTGCACATAGGCGCTGAGTCCTCCGTCTGGTTCAATGTTGTGATACGGGGCGATGTGCATGAGATCCGTATAGGTGAGCGAACCAACGTGCAGGATCTTTCCATGCTGCATGTAACGTATAACAAACATCCATTGCACATCGGTGATAGTGTTACCATCGGTCATTGTGCAATGTTGCATGGTTGTACCATTGGAGACTTTGCACTCATCGGTATGAATGCAACGATTCTTGATGGAGCGCAGATCGGTCATCATAGTATGATCGCAGCCGGGGCCGTTGTGCGAGAAGGATTTGTTGTCCCACCCGGTACCCTTGCTGCAGGAGTGCCCGCCAAGATTGTGCGTGAGCTCACCGAAGCAGAGAAAGCAAAGCTGGAGCAGAGTGCGCAGAACTATATCGACTATGTTGCATCATATCGCAACAACACTAATGTGAGGACGGAACGATGAAGGCAAAGAAGAAACAATCTCTTGGATCAGCGCTAGCCATAATCCTCGTATCGTCCTTCATTTGTTTCGCCTTGATGATGGCTGCGGCTATCGTTACCGGGGAATGGCTCTATGCCGTTGCAGGAGTGTTGTTCGTTGTGAGCGGTGGCGCCGGCGTGTGGGTAGTGGGGAATCTCAAGAAGAAGATCAGCGGTCAATAAACATGACAACACTGCCAGTACTTCGGCACGATGTGCAGATCTCCGTTCATCAAGAAGATGGGGAGAGCTATTTGGTGTTGCACGATCCGTTCTCCTTTGCAGACGGACCCATCATGGTCCACTCCGATATGTTCGATGTATTACAAAGCTGTGATGGTATCACAACTGTTGCCCACCTGGCAGAAGCCGCAGATGTAGCCATTGATGGACCGGAAATGACCCGCCTTCTTCTCTTCCTCCGTCAGATGGACGAGATGGGATTTTTTGAGGGGGCTTCCTTTGAACACCGCAAACAATCCGAATTGGAAACGTGGGCAAATCTTGTGGACCGTCCGGCCGTATGCGCCGATGGTACCTATCCTGCAGAGGTTACGGAGTTACGGAAGTACATAAAGACGTTGCTTGGAAACGATGAAGTGACCCAACAACGTACTGACGAAGTGCCTGTAGAAGCACCTGTTGCTATTCTCATGCCCCATATCGACTTCCGCGTAGCGCCCAACGTGTACGGTCCGGGATTTGCCCCCTTACAAGACCTCGAGGCAGATCTTGTGGTCATGATCGGTACGTCGCATTATTGGTC
>CALMZQ010000152.1 GCA_937870915.1 uncultured Ignavibacteria bacterium | reverse complement strand
GCAACGTCGTTGAACATGAACAACAATGTTGTTGAGAACATCGGCGCAGCCGGCACGGACTTCCTTGCTGGTGGTGGACTTACTCTTGCAGGTGCTCTAACAGTATCTGCAGGTGGCGCAGCAGTAACGGGCAATTCATCGATCAACAACACGCTCGCAGGAACCACCGACATTGGTACCGGTACAAACACCGGCACAGTAACAATCGGTAACACAACGAACCAAGTTGCTCTTGCTTCTGATGATATCGTTGCTGCTAACCTTCCGGCTGGTGCTAACACAGATGCTCTCGTAACGATCACGGCAGGTGGTCAACTCCGCGAGACGTCAGTAGCAACAATGATCGGCAACACAGCATGGTTGGTAGGCGGAAATACAACACTTGTTCAAGCAACTGCTACGCAGATCTTTGGCCTTCCGGCTTCTGGTACAGCAGACGCCATCGCCTTCCAAACGAATGGTGCTACGCGTCTGACGATTGGCGCAGCTAGTGGAATCACAGCAGCAACAACGTTGGACATGAACAACAACGTGATCAACAACATCGGTGTAGCTGGTACGGATTTCACCGGCACTGGCGGCCTTACACTTGCTGATGCCCTTACCGTGAGCGCAAACGGTGCTTCCATTACCGGCAACACGTCGATCAACATCGCTGCAGCCGGAACAACGAACATCGGTACCGGTGCAAATACTGGTACTGTCACCATCGGTAATGCAGCCAATCAGATCGCAATCACATCGGACGATGTAGTGGCTAACAGCCTTCCGGCTGGCGCTAACACAGATGCCTTGGTAACGATCGAAGCTGGTGGTCAACTCCGCGAGACGTCTGTAGCAACAATGCTCGGCAACACTGCATGGTTGGTAGGCGGAAATACAACACTTGTACAAGCAACTGCCACGCAGATCTTTGGCCTTCCGGCTTCTGGTACAGCAGACGCCATCGCCTTCCAAACGAATGGTGCTACGCGTTTGACGATTGGCGCAGCTAGTGGAATCACAGCAGCAACAACGTTGGACATGAACAACAATGTGATCAACAACATCGGTGTAGCCGGTACGGACTTCACAGGCACTGGCGGCCTTACGCTTGCAGATGCACTTACGGTGTCCGCAGGTGGTGCGGCTGTAACCGGAACTACAACGATCAACAATACAGCTGCTGCAAACACAACCACTATCGGTGATGCCTTTGCCGGGAACACCCTCACGGTGAACTCCGCAACAGTTAATATGGCCAACCTGCCTGCTGGTGCGTCAACAGACGCTCTCATCACAACGGATGGCACAGCGCTTCGCGAAACACCCTTCGCAACCATGCTTGCTAACAACGCATGGCTGGTGGGTGGAAATACTACACTTGTGCAAGCAACGGCCACTCGGATCTTTGGCCTACCGGCTTCTGGTACAGCAGACGCCATCGCCTTCCAAACGAATGGTGCTACGCGTCTTACGATTGGCGCAGCTAGTGGAATCACAGCAGCAACAACGTTGGACATGAATAACAACGTGATCAACAACATCGGTGTTGCCGGTACGGACTTCTCAGGCACTGGTGGCCTTACGCTTGCTGATGTTCTTACTGTGAGCCCAGTATCGAATCAGATCGTCCTTGGAACCACCAACACCACAACGCTGAATGCAGCTGCTCCTGCAGCTAGCGCAGTGTATACGATCCCTGACGTTGGTGTTGCTGCAAGTTTTGTGATGACGGCAGGTGACCAAACGATCGCTGGAAACAAGACGTTCTCTGGCACAACACAGCTTGATGGTGACCTTCAGGGTGCAGGTGCGAACAAGTTTGCAGATCGTGTAGCGATCACAGGTGATGGTGCTACACTGACATTTGCAATTGCCAATACCAATATCACAGCAAACTCTGTGATCATTGCAACTCTTGAAAATGGAACAAATCTTGCGGACTACACTGTGAAGGTTGGTAACCGTACTCCTGGTGTATCTTTCGAGGTTACACTAAGTGGTGCAATGGCAAACCTTGCTACAAAGTTTGTGAACTACATCATCATCAACCCATAAGGTTGACGTTGAATTGAATCTTCAAAAGCCTCTCATCAAGAAATTGATGAGAGGCTTTTTTCGTTAGTAGTACGTACTAAGTACTCTGTAGAACTCCGTAGCCAAATCTACCGTCGGTAATCGTACGGTTGTATGGCCATACTGAACAGTGCGAACTTGCGCCCCAGCTAAAGCGAAGAACGCTTGGGCACGCTTGTTCAGTTACTGGGGAATCTTATGAAGGTTGTTGGAGTCTTCTGCGCACTACTCGTGTTTTCCGCGATCAATGCATCCTCACAGTTTCACGCTTCTAGTCTTCATGTTCACGGAACTAGTAATACCTTTGGGGTGAATATCAATTCGCCATCGGGTCTTACAGGTGATATAACACTTACATTGCCAACGTCGAACGGCACACTTCTTGTCAATCAAGGTGCCGGCGTTTCCAACGCATGGCTTCTTGGTGGCAATGACCTCACCGCAACCCCTACCTTGAACAAGGTTGGTTCAACGTCTGCACACGACGTGCAACTCATCGCAAACAATCAAGAGCGTCTTACGCTTCTTAACGGTACCAACGCCATTGTTACTGGACAGGGCACTGAACTACGTTTGGTAGAGCCTGCTGGAACAGAATACACGTCGTTCCGTGCACAAGCACAAACAGCGAACATTGTGTACACTCTGCCGGCATCATTGCCAACAGTTGGACAAGTATTGGAAGCCTCGGCTGTATCGGGATCTGATGTCACAACAGCATGGGTAACACCAAGCGGTGGTGGTGGCGGTAGCTCACAGACTGTTGTGCGCAACACGGCCAACGTGGGGACTGCTGATGAGACAAACTACACGGCTGTAACTGATCTCAATATTACTCTTGATGCAAACACGAACTATACGCTCGATGGACTGTTCATTACTGACAACAGCAACGGTAATCATAACCAGGACTTTCGTATCGTCTTGCCATCGGGCACAGCAACCATCACGATTACAAGTTTGGATCAAAGCAACAACTCCGAGGCTATTCAAGTCGATCAAGCCTCTCCTGTCGATTTTACCGACATCGAAGGCGATAACAGCCAGCTTATCTATCGCATTTCTGGCGTGATATATGTTGGTGGTACCGGTGGTACTCTTGAGTTCCAAATCCGCCGTAATGCGGACGGTTCCGGTACCAACCAATCTCGCATCATGACGGGATCTTACTGGTCCGTGGCAAAGTAGACCGCAAAGTCGAGAAAAACAGATGGCCAACCTCGGAGCTCGGGGTTGGCCATCTGTATTTGTAGCCCAATTGTCGGTTTTTCGTATCTTTGTGGCTCTCCAATTCCGGCGATACCCCGGGTGGGGAGGTTTATCCACTAATATTGCCCCGATTAAATCGGGAGCGAGGTACCATGAAGTACAATGGCCCAAAGGTCAAGCTATCCCGCAAGGTGGGATTTGCGATGACGCCAAAGGCGCGCAAGTACATGGACCGCAAGCCGGCCCCTCCGGGTCAGCACGGTGCATCAAAGAAGCGCGCAAAACTGTCTGACTACGCAAAGCAACTGATGGAAAAGCAGCGTCTGCGTCTTCAGTACAACCTCCACGAACGTCAGATGACGAACTACATCAAGAAGGCTTCCCGCATTCAGGGAAACAAGGTGGACATCTTTGTTCAGCTTCTTGAGCAACGTCTCGATGCACTCGTGTTCCGTTCGGGTCTGGCACGTTCGATCTATGCCGCACGCCAATACGTCCGCCACGGTCACGTAACACTCAACGGCAAAAAAGTAGACATGCCGGCCTATGCTGTGCAGCCTAATGACGTGATCGCTGTAAAGGATAAGAGTCGCAAGCTCGAAGCCATCCAAGAAGCCATCCGTTCTTCTGCTCCGCCGCCGTATATCGAAATGAGCAAGGCAGATTATTCGTTCAAGTTCCTGTACATGCCCCCACGGGAAGAAGTCCCGATCGTGTGCGAAGTACCACTTGTGATTGAATATTATAGCCGTTAAGCGCCTTTGCAAGAAATGTAATCTGAATGGTAGTGCTACGGGTGACCGTGGTGCTACCATTTTTTGTTTTTGCGCAACCCTAGGTGGAGTTCTGCGTACACAGCGCCCTTGCAATTGTACACAACCACGAACTTGACGTAGAGGCAGACGCATGAAACATCGTTCACGATTCTCTTCCATACTGGGGCTAGTGGCCCTTGTTGTCCTTGTTGTAACAGGCTGTACGGACGATCCTGTTGCACCTACACCAACGCCCGATGCTCCGAACTCTTCTTCGTATACGGCAGAGTATAAAGACGGTGTAGTGGTGATTGACTCAGCAAGTACGGATAGAGCTCTCATTTCAGTTGACAGCACGAAACGGAATGTTGTCTTCCGTACGGGAGATGCAGCACTAGCCAACATCGCGGTTGGAAAGCCCCTTCTCATCTGGAGAACGGCTATGGGAACCGTGAAGTCCGTTACACCGAGTGGTGGTGAAATACGTGTGGTGCTGGAAAAGGCCACGTTGCCAACCATCTATAAAAACGCATCCATCTCCTATGATAATCTTGTGAAGTGGGAAGGGGCTACAAAGCCCATACTTGTTGATGCAAAGGGTATGGAGCACGTGATGACTCAGGTAGGACCTGATTCATTCAATGTAGAGATTGAATGGGGCGACTTTGTCTATAAGGTAGACTGGAAGATGGCCGGCGACAATGCCAACGTAACGATTAACGTAGAGAAGAAGGTGTTGCAAGGTCTGCGTGCACGGTATACACTTGCCGGCACAATCGAGAAGTTCCGTACCAAGAGTACCATTGAAATAACGAACGGCACAACAACTCAATACTCCGTTGAGAATTCCAACGTTGCAGGTGATGTGAAACTCTCGTTGAGTGTGATCGGCTCGGGTAACGATGCTGTGAATTTTGAATTCCCTGTTACCCTCATCAAGATCCCCGTGAATGTAGGTCCACTCGTTGTGGTGGTGAACGTGCGCGTACAGGTTGTGATCAACGCCGTTGTTCCGCCCGATGGCTCATCACTCATCGAAGCAACGTTTAAATACAAGAGCGGTACCGGCTTCAAATTCTCCCAAGGAAACATCCTCGGTCTTGGCGGCGCGGGTGAGCACAAGGAAGAAAAGATTAAGGCTCAAACGGGTGCATCAACGCCAATCGGTGTGAATTTTGGTATCGGATTCCCCCGACTCGAGTTCAAACTGTTCGATGCCGATGTCCTCGTACCATGGATGCAAACAGCGCTGTTGGTAGGGGGCGATTTTACAACCGGCGTTCATCCATGTCAAATGATGAAGACCCAGTTCATCGGTGCAGCCGGCGTGGACATGCAGATGCTGGGGATCACCCTGAAACGCAACACCACATTGTGGACCATGGAGAAGGTGCATTTGAAGACGGGGGATTGTAAGTAGCCAAAGGTGACCTGTGTAGGTGACCTGTGTAGGTGACCTGTGTAGGTGACCTATATAGGTGACCTAAGCCAAAGGTAGCCTGCATAGGCTAAATTGTGGGATGAACGGAGCAATAGACATAGGCGGAACCCACATCAAGTTTGGTGTTGTGGCACCGAGCGGAGAGGTGGTATGGGACCAGTCCACCCCAACCTTGGCAGCTGAGGGTCGGGAGGCCGTGGTTGCTCGGATTTGTGGCGCGATTGCGCAGATCCGAGAGCGGTCTCCGGAGGTCGAATCCATAGGAATAGGAGTGCCTGGTGTTGTGGACCCCATAACGAAGCATGTGCAGGCGCCCCCTAACCTGACGGGGTGGGATGATGTAGACCTCATTAGTGAGATAGAGAGATACGGAGGTACGGAGATACAGGGATACGCTCCGTTGACGATTGGTTTGGAGAATGATGCCAATGCGGCTGCGTTGGGAGAGGCCATGATGGGTGCCGGTGTAGGGCATCCGGATTTCTTATACGTAACGTTGGGGACGGGCATCGGCGGCGGAGTAATCCTAGGTGGTGAACTCTACCGCGGACCGCATGGTGATGCGGGTGAGGTAGGGCATATCATCCTCGATGCCTGGGCCAGGGAAGGGGCTTTGGACCCGCGTGTATTCCGTACCGGAGTGATGGAAGAATACGTCGGCCTGCAGGGTATTCTGCGGATGGCCCGCGAGCAGGGAGAAGAAGTGGAGAATGTGCGCAGGATTCAGAATGATGCGGTGTTCAAGGAGGCCGGACGTCTCATCGGCATCGGTCTATGCTCCGCCTTGGCCGTGTTGGGTTTGCGGGTGGTGATTCTCGGTGGCGGGGTGGCACAAGCCCCCTTCATTATCGACTCCATCAGGACCACAATTGAAAGGCGTGCAATACCAACAATAGCTCGCTCGTTGACAGTCTTGCCTGCACGTTTTGGTTCGCAGGCCGGACTCATCGGTGCTGCCGCTGTTGGGAGGGCTGTGGTCCGTGGTTGATGTTGTACCTTTGCAAGATTCACACCATCGTATCATCAGGGCACATGCAGAATTCAAATCGTTCGCTGCACTATGCGTTCGCCTCGATCGCGTTCCTCGTTTCATTGGTCACCTTCTTGCTTACGGTTCAGCCAACCGTTCCGTTCTGGGACTGCGGTGAATTCACGGCAGCGGCTGTTCAACAGCAGGTACCACACCCACCGGGAGCTCCGCTCTTTCTGATGTTGGGCAAGCTCTTCCACTTGTTGCCGTTTGGCGACCCGGGGTGGAGGGTGAACCTGGTATCCGTGTTCTCGAGCGCAGCAACAATCGTGTTGCTCTATCTCATCACGGTGCGTGTTATCCGCAACTTCTTTACAGAAGATCTCGGTAAACTCAGCAATGCTCTGCTCGTGTATGGTTCAGCCTTTGTTGCTGCCATGACCTACACGTTCACGGATACGTTCTGGTTCAATGCTGTTGAATCTGAAGTGTATGCCGCATCCTCACTCTTTGTTGCCATCATCGTCTACCTGATGATGGTATGGAACGAGAAGGCAGACGATCCGGGTCACGAACGTTACCTGCTTCTCATTGCCTACATGATCGGCCTGTCCATCGGCGTGCACCTGCTTTCGATCCTCACCATTTTCTCCTTGGTGCTGATCATTTATCTCCGCAAGTATCCGTTCTCTGTGAAGACGTTCTTGATGACGCTTGGTATTGGTATCGCGTCGTTCTTTGTGATCTATACCCTTGTGATCATGAAGTTGCCTGCGCTCTTTGCCGGACACTTCCCGTTCAAGAACGATGCCGGTGAATTCCTTTCTGACGGAAGCATCTGGACCTTTGTAGGCATCATCTTGCTGGGCATTGCTGCCTATGGTGTGTATTACGGCAAGAAGACCAACCACGGCGTACTCTCACTAATCTCTACGTCCTTCCTGCTCATCTGCCTTGGATACTCCACGTACGGACACATTCTTGTACGTGCAAACTCCAACCCGCCGATGAATGAGAACAAGCCCGATAATCTCGGAAAGCTTGTAAGCTACCTTGGTCGCGAACAGTACGGCGAAGCACCAACATGGCCGAGACGGTATCAGTCCGAGCAGCGCTTTGTGAACAACTACGTGAAGTACGGCCCATGGGAACGTCCGCCGATGAAGATCATCACGCGCAAAGATGGTGGTCGCGGACAACGTCCTGACTTTGGCTCATGGAAAACCAACGGCAAGTCTCGGTATAACGGCGCAGAGTTCGCCTATCTCTGGGACTATCAGATCGACCACATGTATCTGCGGTATTTCCTGTGGAACTTCATGGGCAGAACGAGCGACGTGCAAGATGCACCCGCCTACAGCCCCCTCACAGATGCTAAGGTTGTTGAGTCGTTCAACCATAAGAATGGCTATGCATCACACTTCCCAATCAACTACTTCGCATTGCCTTTGATCCTTGGACTCGTTGGAATGTTCTTCCACTTCCAACGCGATCGAAAGATGGCATGGGTCTACCTCGTACTCTTCCTCATGACTGGTGTGCTTGCTGCTATTCAACAGAACCAGCAGAATCCACAGCCACGTGAGCGCGACTATTTCTATGTGGCCTCGTTTATGATCTATGCCATGTGGGTTGGTCTTGGTGCGTTCTTCCTCCTGGAAAAACTCAAGAACAATATTGCAGCGGTAGGGGGCGGATTGGTTGCTGTATTGGCCATCATTCCGGTGAACATGGCATCGCAAAATTGGTTCACGCACTCACGCGCAGGGAACACCCTTGCCTTTGACTATGCATACAACATTCTGCAGTCGGTAGAGAAGGATGCCATCATCTTCACCAATGGCGATAACGACACCTTCCCTGTATGGTACCTGCAAGATGTTGCCGGTGTACGTCGTGATGTACGTGTGGTGAACCTTTCACTTGGTCAAACAACATGGTACGTTGAGCAGCTCAAGAACCGCGATCCGCATGGTGCATTGAAGCTTCCATTGACCTTTACCGATGAGCAATTGCTTGTCCCCGAGGACGATCCCAAGGCATTGTCCTATGACTTTGCGCCGGCCCGTGTGGTTGAGATTCCTGTAGAACGCTCCATCCTTGCCAAGTTCACAACAGACACAGCCATCATCAATGGTGGTGTGATGCGCTTCACCTTTAAGGGTGGTGGTGGACGTCAGGGTCAAACAGGTCAGCCGGAATATTTCATCGGCGTACAACACAAACTTGTGCTCGACATTCTCCAGCAGACCAAGTTCCAACGTCCAGTCTATTATTCAACCTCCGTTGGCGATCCTTCGTGGGCTGATGAATACGTTGGGCTCGACAACTACCTTCGTCTTGAAGGCATGTGCTTCCGCGTCTGTCCTGCGCCACAAGCTTCGGCTATTGGCGAAGGTGTGAATGAGGCCATCATGGAGAAGACCCTTATGACGGACATGGCCTTTGATGAAGTTCACAATGAACCAAACATCGGCCTCAAGTTCCGCAATCTGAATAATCCAAAGGTGTATTACGACGATGTACATCGCGGCTACATCCTTAACTACCGCAACATCTTCTACAAATACGCAACGTACCTCCTCTACGACAAGAAGGACACTGTGCGAGCCGGTAAGGTGTTGCAGAAGATGAATCAAACGTTGTCGCTCGATCTCTTCCCACTGAGCGTGATGTTCGAACTGCAACTTGCTCGTTTCTACGAAACATGCGGTCTACAGAAGGAAGCCGATGATATGGCCCTGCGTGCGCTTGCCAGTGCCGAAGCCATCATCAAAACGCCATCCCTGCGCGCTCAAGAATCCAACATGCCACAGGATGCGCAGCCCGAACTCATTGCTGCCGATGCCTCCGTCATCGCCGGTAAGTGGGATCTGGCATTGCGGTATTACCAGCAACTTGGAAGGGGCTCCACAGCAGACCCAGTCTTGAACTATAAGATCGACGAGATTGAGATCCTCAAAAGGGAACGCGTGAAGGACTACGCAGGCGCACTTGCTGTTGCAGAAGGACTCCGCGGTAAGTACTCGATGATCGCACCGGACCGTCGTACACAACAGGCTGCTCAAGAACTTGAGCAGCATATCATGGACTTGAAGAAGAGACTAGGACGCAGCACACAACCAGCCATATCCATGGTGCCGTGAACGACCTTTCCTTATCGCCTCTAACACTCACGATCGTGATCGCCACTACGGCGATCACGATCGTTGCGTTTAAGAACAGGCGCATCTTTGCCATGCTCATGATGGACGTTGAAGCCGTGCTCGGTGAACGTGGTCAATGGTGGCGTATGCTTACCAGTGGATTTGTCCACGCAGACTATCCGCACCTCTTGATGAACATGTTGTCGCTGTTTCTCTTTGGCGCATGGTTCGAGCACGTTGTAACATCGTGGCGGTTTGGTCTCACCTATGTACTCGGCATCCTCATCGGATCGTTTGCATCACTCATCGTCCACCGCAACAATCCCCACTATCTCGCAGTAGGTGCATCGGCCGGCGTATGTGCCATTGTTGGTGCTGCTACTGTTGTCTTCCCCGATCTACGCATGATGGTTTTCCCATTGCCATTCCCTGCACCGGCATGGATTGTTGGAGCGTTGTTCATTGTGTATTCCGTTGTTGGGTCGAGGTTCGGCGGAGACAACATTGGTCACGAAGCCCATCTTGGCGGCACCTTTGCCGGCATAGGACTCATTGCAGCATTCTATCCCGAGCTTGCGTTAGAGCACTGGCCCTATGTTCTTGTGATGATCGCAGCCGGAGCAGGGGGCTACCTCTTTTCCCGAAGACTGAAAAGGCAGAGGTAGTATGATTGCCATTGTAGACCTTGTTCGCAACAAGAGCAAGCTCGATCCATGGCAGCGCAACCTCCTTGTTTTGTGGTTTGCGCAGTTCATTGCCATGGTTGGCATGAGCGCCTGTATTCCATTTCTACCATTGTTTGTGCGAGACCTTGGTGTTGCGCAAGAAGATGCTGCGTTGTGGAGTGGGATCATCACAGCAGCCCCCTTTGTTATGTCGAGCCTGCTTACGCCACTCTGGGGAAGTTTAGGCGACAAGTATGGTCAGAAGAGCATGGTGGTGCGTGGCATTTTAGGTCTTGGTATTGCCATGACCCTGATGGGATTTTCCAATAGCATTTGGATGCTCCTTGCGCTCAGAATTTTCCAAGGGGCAGCCAGTGGGTTTGTAGCATCCAACAATGCCTTTGTGAGTGTGCAGACGCCCCCTGATAAAGTAGGTGTTGCACTTGGGACATTGCAGACATCGATCAGTGCCGGTAACATTATGGGTCCACTCGTTGGTGGTGTTATCAGTGATGCCATCGGCTTCCGTCCAGTCTTCTTCTTTGTTGGACTGATGTGCGCCATCAGTCTTGTGATCCTCATCTACAAACTCCGGCAGGAGCGAAGTGTCGTTTCTTCGCGTGGAGCACGTGTATTAGGCAACGTGCGTGTAGCATGGAGGAGCGTTAACATCCGCTCGTTGCTCATCATGGTAATGATGGTTCAAACAGCGATCGTGATGGCCACACCCATCTTCCCGTATTATCTCGAACAGCTTGGTGCCCCAACCTCGATGCTCTCAACCCTTGCCGGCATAGTGGTCAGTATTGTCGGAGTCTGCACCATCATCAGTGCTCCATGGTGGGGCAGCAGGAGCGACACCATGGGCTTCCGCACCACGATGATCACAGCCGGCAGTGTTGTTGGTGTAGGGATGTTGTTGCAGGCCGTTGTCCCATCGTACGAATGGCTTTTTCCCGTACGCACACTGATGGGTCTGGCCGTTGGTGCATTGTTACCCTTGATGTACGGCGAACTCTCTCGCAATGCCCCGAGTGGCAGAAAAGGCGGGATAATGGGGCTAGCCAGCAGTGCAACATTGATGGGCAATCTCACCGGCCCCCTTATCTGCAGCGCCATTGCCACCCAACTACCCTTGCGATGGGTGTTTGTTGCCAGTGCGCTTGTGATGCTTGTGGCGGTATCGATAGTGCGCAGACCGCGGAAGCGGGAATAGGCGTATGCAGGCAAGACCGACGGATTACTCCACGATAAACGTAAACGTCCCATCTACGAAATCAAAATCTTCATGGCCTGTCATTGAATTAAATTGATAGTACCGCATCTCTTCGGTGTTTGCACTGGTGAAGCGAACTTCATTGCCGTCAAACACCGGCGCACCAATAACATCAAACGTAAGAGCCTCTGTTACGATTCCAGATTCAACATACGCCCCCTCCCAACGAGAGCCATTTGTATTGCCAACAGTATAACAGGCCGTTCCCATGAATCCACCTTCCGAACTCAATTCGTAACTATCGTACTCCTTGGTTATACTCCAGAGGTTAGAGAAGTCCTTTGGCTTTTGCTCTTTGCCTACAAAGAGAGCCTCTTCAACGAACCACCGGCTGCATGAGACGCGCACGCCGACTACGCGATTGATCCACGAGGGTCGAGGGACAGCAACATTGACCTTTGCGCCTGCAGATGGGTCTGCATAGACCGAAATCTGTGGGCTGGTGAAAACTCCTTGATAGACGGTTACGAGATACAGTTCAGTGGCGGCAATGGAAGAGGCTGTTGCTTTGGTGGTGCCGTTAACACGTTGAACACTATTGAAGGCAGTGTTGATGAGAAAGTGGGAAGTTCCAAAGGCGCTCTCCATTTTTACGACATAGGTTCCCGGTGTAGGTTGCATGCCCTCTACTTCGCGCCCCTGCATGGTTAGCAGTGTGATGTGCACCGGGGCATCCAATGCGTGTACAGAGACTCTTCCATCCACAACGGACATCGTTGCAACCTGCGAGGACTCCTCATTAACGCCCACCGTGAGGTCGATTGAGTTGTTGGTTGTTATCCACGTTACTCCATCGCGAGCACGAACAACGCGAATGCTATCGGCACTGATCTTAGTTCCCGTGGTAGCATCATTCAAGACAAATGTCGTTGTTTGTCCGAATGCCGTGGGGCTCAATATCAGGTGGCACAGTCCAAGGGCAATAAAAAGACAGAGGAGTGAGAACATGCGCATGCTATTCACCGAGCTTGTAGTGGAATGGAACTCGAAGATACACTTTGTGCATTTGCCGAGCCAAGCAGTCAGGCAGGGCGCGTCCACCAGCAAAGCAGCCTCTACCACCAGATCCACCGTGATCGTTGCATGTCCAACGCTCCCCAGCGCCGGAGAGTAGGAATAGCCGGGCGGACAACGCCGACAGAGAGCGTCACTTCCGGGACAATTGCTGTGTCCGTTGAACTCACATACGTGCAGCAACGAGTGCAATGGAAGAAGGGCTGACTATTCCAAGCACCTATCCTAACCCCAGCGGATCTTATCAATCACTCACCCTCGGTTCCTATGGAAATGGTACAAGGACCGTTGTATTTTGCCACGTGTCGGGCAACATCGTCCACCCAGTAACAGCAAAATCACACGACTAGAGGCTCTAAATCGACGTTCCATCGCTCCCACCCGGCGTTTATGTCGTTGTCGTGAACCAGACCACGCACCCCGATGTACCTCGATCCCCATCTCCGAACAGCACACTCTACCACTCTAACTATCTACCACTCTAGCAATCTAACACTCTAGCAATCTAACAACAGCGTATAGCGCAGCCCGGTAGCGCGCCACTTTGGGGTAGTGGAGGTCGTGGGTTCAAATCCCGCTACGCTGACTTAAGTAGTTGTTTTACAAGCAGTTAGCATGAACGGCGATGGTCGTTTGTGCCATTTACGGGACATGAAATCTGAGTTTTGTTCTAAATGCATTAGGTTTGCAAAC
>CALMZQ010000151.1 GCA_937870915.1 uncultured Ignavibacteria bacterium | reverse complement strand
GTTATCTCACGGTTGAACTTCGAAAAGTCATACCGCGTGGTCACGGACTCTACCTTTACGGAATGTCCGGGGGGTGCCTTGAAGTTCGGAACCTGGGGCATTTGCTGTCCGATCATCGGCGCAGCAGCAAGGGCAAGGACTAGAGCGAATTTCATCATATCAGTCACGGGTTAGTTTACGGTACGAGATCCGGTGCGGTCGGTCGGCTTCAATGCCGAGCCTCTTGCGACGATCCTCTTCATACTGTGAATAGTTTCCATCGAACCAAACAACTTGGCTGTCTCCTTCAAACGCAAGAATATGCGTTGCGATGCGGTCCAGGAACCAACGATCGTGAGAAATAACGACGGCACATCCTGCAAATCCTTGTAGGGCCTCCTCAAGCGCGCGGAGCGTGTTCACATCAAGGTCATTCGTTGGCTCATCGAGGAGGAGGACATTAGCCCCCTCTTTTAACATCTTGGCAAGGTGGACACGGTTGCGCTCACCACCGGAGATCTGATCCACCTTCTTTTGCTGGTCGCTACCGTTAAAATTGAATCGCGAAACGTAGGCGCGGGAATTCACTTCGCGAGTGCCGATCATGAGAACATCGGCGCCATCACTGATCTCTTCCCAGATGGATTTCTTGGGATCGAGTGGGCGGTTCTGATCGATATAGCCAAGCTTAACGGTTTCGCCAACCTTGAATGTTCCGCTGTCTGGTTGGAGTTGATCGGTGATCATCTTGAAGAGTGTGGTCTTACCGGCACCGTTCGGACCTATGATGCCAATGATACCGCCGGGTGGCAATGAGAACGAGAGGTTCTCATAGAGGATCTTGTCTCCGAATGCCTTGGAGACATCAACTGCATCCACTACACGCTCACCAAGACGAGGCCCAACAGGGATGAAGATCTCCATCTCTTCGTTACGCTTTACACTCTCTTCATCGAGCAACTTCTCATAGGCAGAGATACGTGCCTTGCTCTTGGCATGACGTCCCTTTGGATTCATGCGAACCCATTCGAGCTCTTCCTTGAGCGCCTTCTGTCTCTTTGATTCTTGTTTTTCTTCGAGCGCCAATCGAGCGGTCTTCTGCTCAAGCCATGCAGTGTAATTTCCCTCGTATGGAATACCTGCGCCGTTGTCGAGTTCAAGGATCCAACCGGCCACGTTGTCCAGGAAGTACCTGTCGTGCGTTACAGCGATTACCGTGCCTTCGTAGTCGTGCAGGTGACGTTCCAACCAGGCCACACTGTCGGCGTCTAGGTGGTTCGTTGGCTCATCAAGGAGAAGAACATCCGGACGTTTCAACAGGAGACGCACGAGGGCTACTCTACGCCTCTCACCACCGGAGATCACACTCACTAGTGTGTCAGGGGGCGGACAGCGCAAGGCATCCATCGCCATCTCCAACTTGGAATCGATGTCCCATGCACCTATCGCATCGATCTTCTCTTGGAGCTTTGCTTGCTGATCCATGAGTTTCTCGTAGTCGGCATCGGGCTCGGCGAATTTCTCGCTGATGGCGTTGTAATCACGCAGAAGGCCTACGGCCTCCTCAGCCCCCTCCTCAACAACCTCGCGAACGGTTTTGTTGGGATCGAGTTCCGGTTCCTGTGAGAGGTAGCCGAACGTGACGTCCTTGTTCTTGGTGATCTGGCCGACGTACTCTTCGTCGAGTCCGGCGATGATCTTCAACAGTGTGGACTTGCCAGCACCGTTCAAACCAAGCACGCCGATCTTTGCGCCATAATAGAAGCTGAGGTAAATGTCTCGCAGCACTTGGCGGTTTGGCTTGTAGATCTTGCCTACGCCAACCATGCTGAAGATGATCTTTTGGGGTTCAAATACTGCCATAGCCAGCAAAATTACGACTTTGCACGATGTCTCTTCTGGCTGTTCTTCTCGTCCTCTCCTCAGCAGTGATCCACGCGGTCTGGAATCTTCAGGCTAAAAAGGTGGGAGGGGGCCTTCCCTTCGTCCTTTTGACGGGAATTGTTTCCACGGTTCTCTACCTGCCCGTGGTGATTCCAGTATGGCTCTTGTTCACGCCGGAGCTGGATGTGCAGTCGGTTCTGCTGATTTGCACCGGCGCGTTAATCCACTTGGCCTACTTCATGCTCCTGATGCGCGGATACCGTCACGGCGAGATGTCCTTGGTCTATCCCCTAGCCCGCGGAACAGGTCCGGCCCTTACAATGATCTGTGCTGTACTTCTCTTTGAAGAGGTTCCTACTCCCGGTGCCGTAGTTGGGATGATCCTCATTGGAAGTGGCGTGGTGATCCTCAGTGCTCCGATGTTTAAGGCCGGACTCGAACACCTCCGCAAGGGTATCGGATATGCCCTTCTAACGGGGCTCCTCATAGCGCTCTATACCACCTTTGATAAACGCATCATGGTTTCTGTGGCCATACTGCCATTGCTGTATGATTGGAGTGCAAGTGCGATCAGAACAGTTGCACTTTCTCCCCTTCTGTGGCGCAATCGCACGGGAATTCGAGCGGTTTGGAGGGAACACCGAGGCAAGGTCCTCTTCATCTGCCTTGTCTCTCCGGCGGGGTACATCTTGATGCTTACAGCCATGAAACTGGCGCCTGTGTCCAGTATCGCCCCCTTACGAGAGACGAGTATTCTCTTTGGAGCATTTCTCGGAATACGGATGTTGGGTGAGGGAGACCAACGCCGCAGACTCTTTGCAGCTGCAGTGATGGCGGCCGGAGCTGTTTCCATTGCGTTCTGGTGAGCAACAGTTCGCTAATTTTCAGAATGAAGCAACCAACCTGGAGAGACTTTGTAGGTGACCGCAAGGGAATGATCCTTGTAGCAGTCACGTTTGCAACGCTGTTCATCACGTTGTTCTCCTACACGCGGTTCTTGAACCACGTTGAACAACGCGAGGGTCTGGTCTTTCTCGATCCGATCCATACCGTGCTCGGTCCTATAGATCTTACGTGGCCGATCTTCATCATGCTCTATGGTGCATTGATCGTGGCCATCGTAGCAATGGCCCGTACACCAGTGATACTCTTCAGGGCAATACGTGCCTATACGATGCTGATTGGGATCCGCATTATCTGCATGTGGCTGCTTCCGCTCGATCCACCCTCAACTATGATCGCCCTTGGTGATCCGCTTGTACAGATGTTCACCTCTGGCACATCCGTTCCTCCTACCCGAGACCTTTTCTTTAGCGGTCACACATCCATTCTTTGCGTGATTGGATTTGTTCTACCGCAGCGAAACTGGAAGATCGTGTTCTTTTCTCTGGCCACCCTTGTTGGCATAGCAGTAATCCTCCAACACGTGCACTACAGCATTGATGTTGTTGTGGCTCCTCTTGCGGCTTGGGCAGCAGCCTCGTTGAGTGGAGCAGCTGAATAGCCCCTAGTTCCTCACCTTCATGGCAAGGCCGGTGAGCACTTCGTTGATCATCGAAGCAGCGAGTTTGGCTGTGCGTCCATCTACGTCGTAGGTAGGGTTAACCTCTACAACATCAAATGCAGCAAGAGA
>CALMZQ010000150.1 GCA_937870915.1 uncultured Ignavibacteria bacterium | reverse complement strand
TAGCAGAACTAGAAGCCGAACGATGCAAGGTTGCCATTATTCCGCACACATTGTCTGTGACAACTTTCAATACGTTGAATGAGAAAGACGCCGTCAATCTCGAGTTCGACGTCCTTGCCAAATACATCGACAACATTGCAACGTATAGGATACCATGAACCGTCCCACAACCATCGGTGAGTTGAAAGCTGCGGGATATGTCTATGGGTCGGTGAAGGATGAGCTCCGTCGTAATGTGATCGACAAACTTCGCAAGAAACAGCCCATTTTTACCGGCATCATCGGTTTTGATGATACGGTGATTCCGCAGATTGTGAATGCCATTCTCGCTAAGCACGACATACTTCTGCTTGGCTTACGGGGTCAGGCAAAAACGCGCATTGCCCGTCAGCTCACAACCCTCCTCGACGAGTTCATTCCCGTTGTGAAGGGCTCCGAGATCAACGATCATCCACTTCGCCCCGTCTCCTATTACGCCGTTCAACTCGTTGCCGAACATGGAGATGCAACACCCATCGAATGGCGTCAGCGTGACGAGCGCTACGGAGAGAAACTTGCCACACCGGATGTGAGTGTTGCAGACCTCATTGGAGACATTGACCCCATCAAGGCCGCATCACAGCGCCTGCACTATGCGCATGAGGGGGCTATTCACTTCGGCATCATCCCGCGATCAAACCGTGGCATCTTTGTTATCAACGAAGTGCCCGATCTTCAGCCGCGTATTCAGGTGGCACTCTTCAACATCTTGCAAGAGCGCGACATTCAGATACGGGGCTTTAATGTTCGCATCCCAATGGACATCATGATGGTCTTCACGGCTAACCCCGAGGACTATACCAATCGCGGTTCCATTGTAACGCCCCTAAAGGATCGCATTCAATCGCAGATTCTTACACACTATCCTCGCAGCATCGAAGATGGGATGGCTATCACCTCACAGGAATCGTGGGTAGATCGTACAGAGTTACCCCTCATCATCCCCACCTTCCTCCGTCAGGTTGTTGAGTCTGTAGCAATGATCGCCCGCACAAGTGAGTTCGTCGATCAAACAAGTGGTGTTAGCGCTCGCCTTACCATTTCCACTATGGAGAACATGGTCTCCAACGCAGAACGCCGCGCCGTCGTAACCGGTGAAGACGTGGTTGCTCCGCGTCTGTGCGATCTTGCACAGGCACTCGCCGGCATCACGGGCAAGATCGAACTCGTTTTTGAAGGCGAATCAGAAGGTCCACAAAAAGTAGCCCGAGCTCTTATCGGAAAGGCCGTACGCGAAGTCTTCCGCCTTTCTATGCCCGATCCCAATATTCGCAGGGCACGCAAAGGAACTGCCGAAGAACGACCCGACCCGTATCAAGCGATCGTCCGCTGGTTCGAACAAGGCCACGTTGTCCATGTAGATGACCGCATGACCAATGAAGAATTCTACAACGCCCTCGTTGTGGTCCCAACTCTTGCCCAGCTCGCGTCTACTGCCTTCAGCATCGAGACGTCAGACATTATTCGAATCTCCACGGCAATGGAGTTCATACTCGATGCCTTGCATCAACACTCCAAGCTCGCCAAGGATGATAGCAGCATGCAAACAACGTACAAAGATCTCGTGGGGAGTATGTTTACGCCGCCAGTATCGATGAATGAAGATGACTAGTTACGAGTTACGAGTTACTAGTTACTAGTTACGAGTTACGAGTTACTAGTTACGAGTTACGAGTTACTAGTTACGAGTTACTAGTTACGAGTAACGAGTTACGAGTTACGAGCTACAAATTGTGTTTGCGTTTCGTTGATACAATGATTGAGGCAAGTAGCTTTTGGATCTCTGAGCCCGCATTAACGCAGGTAGTGGCTGTCTCGGAGTCAAAGATGTCGGGACTCGATGAAAGCAATCCTAACCAGTAGAAGAATTCTGCCAGTTCCTTTTCTGCCACCTTCAGCTTGTGCAGAAAGTCCTTAGGAGTTTCGGCGAATTTGCTTTCGCGAATGTTTGCTCCAACCGACGACCCTGACCGATACAACTGATCGAGCGGCCTTCTCTCAACAACTTGCCCTGGAATTGTTTGCCGAACGAGCCTACGCACGTCTCGGGAGAATTCTATTGATCGGCAGTGAAGTGGACTGGATTCACATGCAACTCTCAGTATGTCTCGCTCCTGTTCCATACACGCACGTGCATTTCACGCATAAGAACGTG
Organism: uncultured Ignavibacteria bacterium; assembly: GCA_937870915.1. Classification (GTDB taxonomy): domain Bacteria; phylum Bacteroidota; class Ignavibacteria; order Kapaibacteriales; family Kapaibacteriaceae; genus UBA10438. The sequence goes on along the minus strand of CALMZQ010000150.1, from coordinate 28,402 downwards.
ACATCCCCACTAGCAACCTACAACGATTAACTAGCATCGGCGTAACTAGTAACTGAGTAACTAGTAACTGAGCAACTACTCTTCAAATCCCGCCGGAACATACGTCCCTCGTGGCAACTGGCTGGCACGCCACAGAACATGGGTTGCAAGTCGGGTGATGCCAACGAGGTCCGGCATATTAATCTTTGAAACGTCGTCGCCGGGTTTGTGGTAGTCTTTGTGTTCTCCGGTGAAGTAGAAGATCACGGGTATACGTTTCATCGCAAAGGATGCTTGATCGCTTCGGAAGAAATACTGTTCAATGTCGTAGACGAGGTTGAAGGGTTTGGAGAGTGACGCGTTTTCACCTTCGTTGATCTTCATCAGATCAGGGCAACGTTCATTGCCACCTATGGAGAGTTTGTTGGCTTCGCATCTACCGATCATGTCCATGTTAGACATCGCAACACACTTCGATAAAGGAAGGGGCGAAGCACGCACGTATGCCTTGGAGCCAAGGAGCCCCTTTTCTTCACCGGAGAATGCAACGTAGACGATGCTACGTGAAGGTCGTTGTGAGCTGGCTGCAAGTGCCTGAGCAGAGAGAAGAAGTCCGGTTGTGCCGGACCCATTATCATCTGCGCCGTTATAGATGGAGTCGCCCTCTGCATTGGCCTTCCCCACACCAACGTGATCATAATGCGCGCCAAGAACAACATATTCGTCTGGTGTTTCAGAGCCACGGAGCAGTCCTACAACATTGCGGACCTTTACGATCTCGTGTTCGAGAGCAATGCTACATGAGAAACGAACGCCGGGGAATTCGCGTGATTGAGGAGCCAATGTAGAGTCGATCGAGCGTGTGATTGAGACAACATTCGCTAATGAATCAAAGAGGAAGATGGCCGGACGTTCTCCGATATGGACCGATGGGATACGCCGAGTTGTATCCGGCAATTGTAGGGGGCGAGATGCACGTGATAGGTTGGGAAAGACTGATGGCCATGGATAGCCCGAAACGAATGGCTTGCGTGCCGTGCGCAATGCGTCGATCACAAGAAGGCCTACAGCGCCCTTTGAACGAGCAAGCTTCGCCTTTTCTCCGTTGGATGCGTGACGCGTGAATTGTTTGCCACGAAATCTCGTGGTGTCTGCGTTGTCAGGTTCACCTCGCAACACAACAACTACAGCTCCTTTGACATCGATATTGTTGTAGTCGTCATACGCGAATTCTTTTGCCGTGATTCCATATCCGGCGAATACAACACGAGCGTCAGCAATCGCACCTTCGCCTGTCTGTTCAAACGGCATGAAGTCGGTTTTGACGGAAAAGCTGAAGGTATCACCATCACGCGTGAATTGCATTGATGCCGGGAGACGGAGATCGATACGTTCAAGGTTGTAGACCAGATCGTACGAACCATTAATCGGCTCTAATCCGACACGTTTGAATTCGGACGAGATATAGTCTGCCGTTTGTTCGAGCTCACGTGATGGGGTGTCTCTTCCACGCATTTCGTCGGAAGACATATACGTGAGGTGTCGTCTGGCGGCAACCGTATCGAAGTACAGTTCCGCGTCTGGTGGGAACGGCCGCGGCTCGGTAGAGCCACTGATGGCCAGCGAGAGAAGAAGGGAGAGGATCATTAGCGGAAATATTTGATCATGACCGTCATTCCTGGATCGGCGCGACGGAATTCAACCACATCGGCGAGGTGGCGAATGAGAAATACCCCTCTGCCTCCTTCACTAAGGAGATTCTCGGGGAGTCTAGGGTCGGGCACGGATTCTGCATCAAATCCACTGCCGAAGTCTCTGACAACAACAATGATCTCATGTGGTGAGATCTGAATATCAACGTGTACCTGGATATCGGCGATGCAGTGATGTGCGTGGATGATAGCATTGTTTACGGCCTCGGTCACGGCCACGTGCATGTCGTGAAAGCGGCTTGGGCCAAGCGACTGCAGTTCATCAACGGAGCGAAGGAATGGCTCAACCATTGTGATGCACGATCGCTCACTTGGTACGCGGAGGGAATATGTGTTGAAGTGGCTCATTACGTCAAAGTCGAACGACAGCCCGGAGTAAAAGGTTCGGCAATTCTCTTCGACCCGTGATATTGATTCGTTGAAACTCGTACCAGCCCGTTAGTGAGAGCAGGGAGCCATCGTTGGCGATATACCGAAGGACAACTTCGGGACCAACAGACTCCACGGAGCCAATGCTAACGGGTGGCGCACCTGCAAGAATGGACCTCTGATTCATTGTGTAGAGTCGGACGCCAGCTCCTATTCCCCACTGAATGCTCGGTTGCGAGAAGATAAGCAGTTTGGCAAGGTACTCAAGGCTTCCGGTCTCGGGAGTTTCAGAGAATTCCGACCATTGTAGAGTGGCACGTTCATAGTAGCGGAGAAGGATCTGCGATTCCGCATGCAAAACGGGAGTGAGCTGCACGCGAATGGAGTCGCGGTAGGACAGTTGTCGGAAGCTGAACGATCTCACGGATGAGGCCATACCCTCGTAGTCATAAACGGTATAGTTGGCCAAGATCTCAAACTGTGGCTGCATACGTACCACGCTGCCGGTAACATGGAACGAGGGTGAGAACCGAAGCACGCGGTTTTCATTGTTCAGTGCGCTGCGAGACGCCTTCAAGAACACCAGGTGGAGATATTGTCCGGACAGACCCAGACTCATGGACAGAATATCCGAGAGCCTGCGAGCGTATGTCAACGTTGCTACCGTTGCAAGTTCATCACGGTCATCATCATTTGACTGACTGGGTGTGTCGTACCGAAGCAGCCAACCGGTTACGTCTAGCCGGACTGTATCTATTTCAGACGGATACCACTCGCCCCTTCCAAACATCCTACTCCGGAAGGTCTCATTATCGCGTTGGAATTCTTGGGAACGGATGGCTTCAAGATCATCCTCGTTTAGACCATGCAGATTGGAGACACCGTTTTGCTCACTACGTTGATACACCGCAGCACCGCCCATAAACGACAGCATGGGAAGATGGATCTGCGCATAGGCCTCTACGTCGAACATCAGCTCTCGCAATTGTCGTTGCACGGCGGTAAGGGAAATGGACGGAACAGCTTGTTCGAACGATCTGTTCACCCCGGCAGACGAGAGGGACGTGATAAGTCCAAGCGTGAGCGAATTGGTCAGCGCATAGGACACGTCGCCACCAAAGACCAATCGCCGCTCCGAACGCTGTTCTACGTCAAGGGGCTGTGTAGGATCGATAACGGTATAGAACTCGCGTCCGAGATTCACAGACTCAATTGAGAGCCTCAGATTCGACCCTTCGGCAAGTGAGCGAACCACTTCAGCCCGCAGGTCTAGGTCCGTATTTGTGCGCTGAGCGTCCAGTAGCTGCCAATCTGCCAACCCTGTGCCACTGATCATCCAATCTTCTACATCAAAGTTTGAGAGTCTGCCCGTGACTCCGGCAAGGGGGCCTGTGGCTCGCACTCCAAGTTGGGAAGAGGCTTCAACCCCGGCTAAGGCTTCCACCATAGCAACCGGGCTTGGCTCATAGTGGAGTCCGGCTGCAATATTCAGGCGTTCCAAGGAATTGAGTCCAACACTTCGGGAATCGCGAGAGAGGATATAGCCCTGCCGAGCCACGGCCTGAAGTCCGTCTGAAAGTGGCCTCATCCACGTAAGCTGCATCTGCTCATCGTCTCGGGTGGCCAGAGTACTTGTCCTAAATGCTGATGAGCGGTAGACATTATAGAACCGGAACTGCCCCAGATCCGTACTGAAATCGATGTCGGCATTACCAATCCACACAAACGTATTGGTGATCTTATCCACTCCGAACTCTATTCCCTTTCCGTAACGTGCCTCAGGGGCATGTAACAAAGGGGCAATTTGTTGAGCATATCCTTCAGCACTTCCAAGTAGGTAGAAACCCAGTATTACAGCCACTTTTACGGCAAATCGACAGATTAACCATTTATGCTGAATAGCCTTTTCTAGGCGTTCATTAGGTTGTAACAATACGCAGCAATTCGTATCGGCTTCGGGGTGGTGAGCCGGTAAATTGCAATCAGAACAACAGCCCATTCCGTTTGAGTCCGAGAAGCCCATGTCACAGTCACCCCGCACAATCCTGCTGATCGATGCTGATGCATCGCGTCGCACCGAGACCGCCCGCCTGATCATGGCGCACGACGTATCGGTTCTGCTGGCATCGGACCTTGTAACGGCACAGTCGCTCGTACGCCACCACCGGCCGTCGGCCGTGGTTGTCGATTCCGCCCTCATACGGCAGCCGGATCTGCGCGAAAAACTGTACATCCATGGCCTCAATGTTGACACACCATTCATCGTTTTGGCAGACGAACGCGAGCCCCTTGCAGAAACGTCTGCCCCTTACGGAGTGATCTCCCGTCCACTGACCGATGCAGGCATTCAGTCTCTGCTTACCATTCAGGGTCTGCCCGTATATGGCGAGACGCCTCCATTGGTAAGTCAGAACCAAGCTGCGCAACCGTCATTGTTGTATGCGCTGCCACACGAATATCGCACGCCACTGACGGACATCATCGGTCAAGCATCATTTCTTCATGGCCACGCCTCCGAAGTTCCGGTAGAAGACATCCGCGAAGTAAGTGCAGAGATCCTCTCCGCCGCTCGCAGACTTCTTCGCACAACGGACAACTTCCTGATGTATGCCCAGATTGAGACGCTTGCTGAGAGTCCGCTTCACGTAGAGCGGATGCGCCAATGTACGTCGCGCGAGCCTGCGATGATCGTTTATGATGCTGCAATACAACGCGCATTGGCACATCAGCGTCAAGGTGATATGTCGGTTGCCCTCGACATTGAGGGAGTGCCCGTTGCCATGATGGAGCAGCATCTCGATAAGATCATGACCGAGTTAGTAGACAACGCCCTGTATTACAGTCGCCTTGGCACCCCGGTCAGCGTCAACGCCACCGCCACCACACGCGATGTTGTCTTCACCATCCGCGACCACGGTGTAGGGATGCAAGAACAAGAGCTCATGCAGATCGGCGCCTACCGTCAGTTCCGCCGTCAGTCACAGGAACAACAAGGCATCGGCCTTGGCCTCATCATAGCCAAGCGCCTCGTTGAACTCCACGGCGGAACGTTCACGGTAAGCAGCGCTTTGGGTATGGGGACGAGTGTGACGTTTAGCATTCCTCGGGCAGCTTAGCCTGTTTAGGTGACCTGTTTAGGTGACCTGTTTAGGGGACCTGCTTAGGTGACCTGTTTAGGCGGAGCGATTAGAGTTAGGCGTAGGATCTTCGCTACGCCTTACTAGCCAAGCCCGCCGTTTCGCGATCCGCTCTCTAAATGGTCCTTGATACTTTTGATCGCGTTCAAGGTATGAGTTCGCAAACTCAACGATGCTTATGGACAATCCTCGAAGCAGCCTCTGCAACCTCGCATTGGTGTCCTCGTCAATCAGCTGCCTTCCATAAGCCAACTTCAAGCAATTACGAGTTTCTGAAAGTGATGCATCACTATACATAAAGAACTGGATGCGTTCACCTGTGGAAGTTCTGCCATAGCCTTCAGCAATGTTGTTTGTAATCGAATCTGCGGCCCGAATCAATTGCTCGCCCAATGTTCGCTGGTGCATTACACCCCACTTGCCTACGATGCTCGCTATCTCGTTTGCGATTTCACATGCAACCGTATACACTCGGATGTTCATTATAGACATTTGCGCCTCCTAAACACTCTACGTGCGTTTAGATAGGCGAAATGTGACATCACCTACACAGGTCACCTACACAGGTCACAAAGCTTCAAGCCTAGCAAACGCAACCATCAGCTGCTTCCTCTGACCGTTATCAAACAGCACTGTGGCCTTTTCGCTCTGGCCTGTGCCGCTTACGGAGCTGATGGTGCCAGCGCCGAACATGGGGTGTTTGACGCGCTGGCCTACCTTGACCGATGAGGGGCCTTCAGGCGCTGGGCCTTGAACGCCGCGGGGTTTGGGCTGGCTGACGCTGGTGTAGCGCTTTGGCATTGGGAGCTGTGAGTACGACTCACCCTGCCCCACCTGGGAATACGATGATTGTTTGGGTGATGATGGGGCTGTTCGTGGCGCTGCTTCTCGTGCGTTGTTGCCGGTCATGCTGCGTGCAGATGGCGCTAAGGTGTCTTTGTCGATCTCACCCAAGAACATGGATGGACGGGAGAAGACGAGCTCGCCAAAACGGTACCGACGTTCTGCATAGGAGAGAACGAGCTGCTCACGTGCGCGTGTGATGCCCACATAGAGGAGTCTTCGTTCTTCCTCCTGCTCCATCATGTCGGTCTCTGCCTTTGCCAACGGGAACAGACCTTGTTCGAGTCCGGCAATCACGACGAGGGGAAACTCAAGCCCCTTAGCCGCATGCATGGTCATCATAGCGATGCGTTCTGTTCCAAGCTTTGGATCGTCGGCATCACTGAGCAAGGCGATCTGCTCGAGGTAGTTGATGAGGGTCATGTTCTCATCAAGCTCTTGCTGCTCGGCGATGTGATCGAGGAGTCGCTCGATGTTGTTCCACCGATCGAGTGCTTCTTCCGACTGTTGAAGCTTGTACATCTGCGGGAGCCCCGTTGCCTCGATATAGGCCTGGGCAAGTGATGCGGGAGCAAGCTCGGGCATCATCTCCTGGTAACGAGCGATGATCCCAACGAAGTCCTTGACGGCCTTTGCCGTGCGGGCCTGCATCATGGGGACGGTTTCGATGTTTGATAAGACTTCGAAGACCGGACTGTTGGTGCGAACGGCAAACTCTTGAACGCGCTCAAGGGTTGTGGCGCCAATGCCACGTGCGGGCTCGTTGATCACACGAAGGATACTCTCGGTGTCATTGGGGTTAACGAGGAGTCGCAGATAGGCAAGGACGTCTTTCACTTCCTTGCGCTTATAGAAACTCACTCCGCTTACGATGTGATATGGAGTGTTCCCTCTACGCAGTGCATCTTCCAATGCTTGCGATTGTGCGTTGGTGCGATACAGAATGGCAACGTCCTTGTAGGAGTAGCCATACTTCTCAACACGAGAGCGAATCGTTCGGGCGATCATGTCGGCTTCTTCGCGGTCATCTCTACACGCAAGCACGGTGATCTTCTCGCCTTCGATGTTGTCGGTAAAGAGCGACTTCTTCAGCTGCTTGGTGTTGCGCTTGATGACACTGTCTGCTGCAGCAAGAATGGTCTTGGTTGACCGATAGTTTTGCTCAAGACGGACAACTTTTGATTCGGGATAGTCGCGCTCAAAGTCGAGGATGTTGCGGATATCTGCACCACGCCACCGATAGATGCTCTGCGCATCATCGCCCACAACACAGAGATTGCGGTACTTCCGCGCCAACATTGTTACCACTTGATACTGAGCGCGGTTGGTGTCTTGGTACTCATCCACAAGCAGATAGCGGAACCTGTCTTGGAGTGTTTCCAATACGTCCGGATGATGTTCGAGAAGTCTGATCGTGTTGAGCAAGAGATCATCAAAGTCCATCGCATTGCTCTGCGCCAGACGTTTTTCATATTCCTCAAAGATCTGTCCGGTCTGTTTCTCAATGATCGAATCAGCACTGCGCACATACTCTTGCCACGAGATCATGGAGTTCTTCGCACTGGAGATACGTCCACGTACACCATTGACAGGCAATACTTGCTGCGATACACCAAGTTGATTCATCACGGCCTTGATGGCGGCGGCTTGATCATCGGTATCGTAGATGGTGAACGACGGAGTGTAGCCGATCCTATCAGCAAACTGACGTAGGATCCGTGCGAACACCGAGTGGAACGTGCCGGCCATCATCGATCGTGCTACGCCCCCTCCCACAAGATGAGAGATACGTTCCTTCATCTCCTGCGCGGCCTTATTGGTAAAGGTCAGCGCAAGAACGTGTGATGGGTTCACACCCAAGCGTAAGAGGTAGGCGATACGAAAGGTGAGCACGCGTGTTTTGCCCGAGCCCGCACCAGCAATGATGAGGACCGGACCTTCTGTTGTGCTGACGGCTTCTGCTTGAGCCGCGTTGAGACCATTGAGAAGATCACCGGCCGGCGTGCCATCACCCATTGGCGTTAGAGTAAGGGTCATTCACCTTCTCCGGAACCCGAGCCGGACTTCTTCACGTAGTCGGTATGGTAGAATCCGCCACCTTTGTAAATGATGCCGCTTCCGCCGGTGATGCGACGTTCCACATGCCCCTTCCCTTTTTCCGGTTGATCACATATCTCTGCCGGACACGTAGTAAGGGGCTCCTCCTTCATCGCTTGCATGTACTCGAAGTTCTTGCCGCACGTTGTGCAGACGTAGTCATAGGTTGGCATTGTGGTGTGTCCTTACAATTCAACGAAACCGGTCTTCTTGTAGACCTTGCGCAGAACCTTGCGCGCACGATCGCGTGCATGCTCGGCACCTGACTTGAGCGTTGCCTTGAGCGATTCTTCGTTCGAGCGAAGCGCGGTGTACCGCTCTCTCACCGGACGGATGAACGCAACCAATGCTTCGCCTACGGCTTCCTTGAATTCCGCATAACCGAGGCCATCAAAGTCTGACTGGATCTCGGCAATGCTTTTTCCTGTTGTGATGTGATGAATGGTCATGAGGTTGGCTACGCCCGGACGTTTCTCGGCATCGTAGACAATGTCTGTTCCGCTATCGGTTACCGCACGTTTGATCTTTGACATGATCACGTCATCGGAGTCGATGAGGAAGACCGTTGCCTTGTCGTTGGCGTCCGACTTCGACATCTTCTTCTCTGGCTCTTGCAAGGACATGATCTTAGCCCCAACCTTTGGAATAAAGGGTTCGGGCACGGTAAACGTAGGCGAATAGTGGAAGTTGAACCTCTCGGCAAGATTGCGCGTGAGCTCTAGGTGCTGACGTTGATCCTCGCCTACCGGCACAAGGTCTGCGTTATAGAGCAAGATGTCTGCTGCCATCAACACAGGATACGTGAAGAGTCCAACATTCACATTGTCTGCATGTTGTGCACTCTTGTCCTTGAACTGCGTCATCCGAGACACCTCCCCAAAGCCCGCCATACAGTTCAAGACCCATGCAAGTTGGGCGTGCTCAGGGACGTGACTCTGGATGAACAACGTAGAGATGTTCGGGTCGATCCCGGCCGCCATATACATAGCGGCCACATCCAGCGAACGCTTTCTGAGTTTGGCCGGCTCCTGCCGCACCGTGATGGCGTGCAGGTCTACCACGCAGAACAAAGAATCGTACTCGTGCTGCAGCTCAACCCAGTTTCTGAGTGCTCCGGCGTATTGACCAAACGTGAGGTCGTTCGTGGGCTGCATCCCCGAAAGGATCGTCTTTTTTTGTGGTGTGTTGATTTCCATAGCTCGCGAAAATACCGACCTCCCGAGTGAATGACGCATTTTTGCATGATGTTCACTCAAATGCGCCTTGCTACCGCCCTTCTGATGACGCTGATATGCGTCGGAATGTCCACCGCCCAGGAAGAAATGGGTGATGAATCCCAACCATCCGGTTCTTGGACGATGCTCTCTGTTCATCGTACCTGGTCACCCCAAGAACGTGACTTTCCAAACGGAGGTTTTGGGATCCAGTCATTTGTGGATCTTGATAAGCCCCGTAGATGGTGGCTTGGATTTGCCCTTCGCGGAACGGGTGTTTCCAAACGCGACGTGCTCTCACTTATGATCGGGCCGGGAGTATATCTGACGGGTGATTCACGACTCGGACTCTTTGCCTACCTGCATTCAGGCCTTGCCATGGGTTCTTCGCAAGGTCTTGGTGGGTTCGACGTCTTCTCCGACCCCTCCACCACGTACGGACTTGCAACCGTTGGTGGCATCGGTGGCAATATGGAGATCAGCAAGTGGCTGCGTCTGCATGCGGCCTTAGTCGGCTCATGGTTCACTGCCGAACGAGGGCAAACACCATACGGCATTCAAATCGGCATCACCTTTGGTGGCAGATGATCAACACCTTTTCACCTTCACGATCAGGATCAGATATGGCAGGGGGCTTGGGTTTCGGATGTTATCGCGTGAGTCAGAGCGACCCCGTGCACGACGAAGCAATGCGTCAAGCGCTTGCCCATGGCGTTGACATGGTGGACACCTCCTCCAACTATAGCAATGGCAAGAGCGAAATGTTGGTTGGCACCGTGCTCGCCTCCATTCCAGAAGCGAAGCGTCCAACGGTGGTGACAAAGCTCGGTTACATCCAAGGCGACATGTTGGATCTGGCCAAGGCGCGCGCATCCATGGGTGACGAACTCGCAGATGTTGTGAAACTTTCGGACAACGCATGGCACTGCATACACCCGGACTTTCTCGAAGAAGCTCTCTCCACTTCTATTGAACGCATCGGCATCACGCCAATTGATGTCGTGCTCTTACACAACCCAGAATATTACCTGCAGATTGCGCATCAAGGGGGCACACCGGTGGAAGAAGCACGCGCAGAATTCTACCGTCGCATAGTACTCGCCTTCGCGTGGTTGGAATCAGCCGTTGCCGGTGGTCGCATCAAGTCTTACGGCATCTCCTCAAATACCTTCGCCAATGCAACAGACGCGCCTGATGCTGTCTCTCTAGAACGATGTTTTGCCTGTGCGGAGCGGGCAGGCGGCACCGGTCATCACTTCACAACCGCCCAGATGCCGATGAACGTTGTTGAGCATGGTCCGGCAACAACAATGAATCAAGCCGATGGCACGGTAACCACGCTGGAGCGCGCTGTGCAACTTGGTGTGAAGGTCATAGTCAATCGACCATTAAACGCCATCGTGGACAGTGACCTCATCAGACTCGTCTCCCACCCAATGCCATCGCACATCGTCCACCCCGACGATGTAGAACAACGCATACACGCCCTTGAGACCATCGAGCACGATCTTGTGAATTCCATCATGGCAGGGGGCTCCTTGTCGGAACGGGAGACGCAGGTTGCTCAGGAAGCGTTTCGCATCGCGGGTGCATTGTGTTCAGCGTGGACGAAATTCCAGGGACTTCCGCACTGGCGAGATGTCCGCTCTACCTATCTCGATCCTCGACTCGAAGCAGCCGCGATGTTCGCTGACCGCGCTCCGAACCCGGCAGCCGTTCACTCCTATCTCCATGACGTAGAGCACGTGTTGATAGATATCGACGTGGTCTATGCTGCAGATGAAAACTCCTCATTGGAAGAACTCCGTCAGGTCCTCGCCGACGAATTCGGCATGCCGATCGACACTCCCCTTCAGCATATTGCCGTACAGTCACTGCGGTGCACTCCCGGCGTGAATCATGTTCTTGTGGGAATGCGACGTCCCGAATACGTAGAAGATATCCTCTCGGTCTTTGAGATGCCCGAACCAACCTATCATCGCGCTACATGGCAACGCGTTGCAGAACACTTGGCACGTCTTTCGCAGTGACAATTTTTTGGTTTCTAACAGCGGGGCATCGAATATGGCACTTCTCGCACTCGGCCGGTCCCATCAAGCTTAAGTTTGATCAACATACAATTCGTATCTTCGGCTAGCCGTCCTATCAATGAACTTCGTTGCGATTGACAAGGGGACCAAGTTACTTTTTCCTCCAATTGCCCATCAGCAGCAACTAGAATGGACTCATGTGTTCTTCTAGATGTATCGAAAGCGAGATAAAACATGGCAACCTCAAAGAAAAGGCCATCGGCAAATACTCCGAGTCTTCCAAGAATCGAACTCGACACAACAGCTAATTGGCCGATCGTTAGTTTTCAGAAGCTACTCGGCAGTGTCTCAGTGGAAGGCAATAGGGTGATCACCCACTTGCTTGCCGAGTACGCTTCTTTACCAATTGGCTATGAAGAAGGAGAAGTTCTTAGGTCGAGCGATGTTCAACGTCGCATAGTCGCGACAATCGTAATGGATGAAGTGTCTGCACGGGAACTTCGCGACTACCTAACCATGCAGATTGCTGAGTTTGGCTCAAAGAGCAAACCGAGGAGAATGAAATGAACGGAAACACCCATTTCGTCATTAATCCCAGCCCCCAAGACCAACATGAGCCTAATTGGTTTTTTGTAGATCCAAGCCAGGCCTCCAATTATTCAGAGCACAACGTCAAAGCTTCAGATGAGCGCGAAGAACAAGTTCTTTCGTTAAAAGCTATGATTAGCCAGATAACCAAGCTGAATCAATATTTCAGATATCAGGACGATTGGGATGGCTATCATTCTTCTAGACCTAGTGGAGTTGCGATAATAACTTCCATTCTCTTGATTAGAGATCTTTGGCAAAAGGGATTCTGTCCATATTTCAACGTTGCAACTCCTTCCGGGTCGATTATGTTGGAGGTTGTCCGAAACGCCATCCACTATCGATTTGAGATCGGCAAAAGCGGGTTAGTCGAATCAAGACAGGCAGTGACCAAGAACAGTCGCACTAAAGAGTTCTTGGACATAATTTCGATTCGCGAAGTGCCAATTGAAATTGAGAAGCTCTTACAGGAGTTGAGCAAGCAAGAGACTTGACTAGAATGCCATGCGAGAAGCTTTGATTACAAATCAGCGACACAGTTGGATTCAGTTGAATATGCGAGTACTATTGAGACGTGTTCCAATCGAAATGATTCGGCCGGATCATTCGATAGATGAGACTCACTTTAAGTTGCGTACACACATCAATGAAGAGGGATTATCCTTCTTGTCTAAGTGTGACAAGTGTTCAGGATCAAACGAAACCAGGTTTACAAATCTTGAGGGTAGTAAGGGTGTTTGGCTCTGCTATTCAGCACAGGAGATCGCGACCGCCGGGCTTACAATCAGTCATCCGCACAAGTGCCATATTGAGGCCTACTTCAAGGAGAAGAGCACTGCGATTCCTCAAGATGTTCGAATCAATCTCGCTCAGGCAGGACGGCGTTGCAATAGAGACCCTGTCAAATGTTAAGAAAAGTTAAGATAGTCCCTTCCCTCCTCGCCTCAAACCTTCTCCGGATGGAGGACGATGTACGTGCATGTGAGCGTGCAGGCGCTGATGTGTTGCATGTGGATGTGATGGACGGACACTTCGTCCCCCCCATCACGTTTGGTCCGGCCTTTGTGCAAAAACTCAAGGGCATCACCGCCATGCCACTTGATGTGCATCTGATGGTAACAAATCCCGACCACCAGGTAGAGCAGTTCGCCGAGGCTGGTGCCGATTGGATAAGTGTCCATGCCGAGGTTGCACCTCATCTTCATCGCACACTCGCCAGGATCAAGAGTCACGGCTGCAAAGCCGGCGTTGTCCTCAACCCCGTTACCCCACTCGAGCACGCCTTTGAAGCCGCCGGAGAATCGGACTTCATCCTCCTCATGAGTGTCAACCCAGGGTATGGCGGTCAGTCATTCATCCCGAGCTTCCTTACACGTTGCGAGCGACTCCGTTCATGGCTTGATGCCAACGGTCACAGCAACGTTCAGATCGAAGTGGACGGCGGTATTAAGATCGACAATGCACGTCAGGCCGTTGATGCCGGCGCATCGATTCTTGTATCAGGCAGTGGCCTCTTTGTAGGCGATCTTGGGGTGAATATTGAAGAAATGAAGAGAGTAGTTGCTTAGCTAAGTTGACTTCTGTTTAGCCCTTTTGCATGTTGCATGTCACGTTTCCCTTCAACGGAGGCACTACATGTTCATGGTCAACATGCACACAGCAAAGTCAACCCTCTCACAGCTCGTAGAAGAAGCTCTCATGGGAGAGGATGTGGTTATTGCCCGCAACGGCAAGCCCGTTGCAAGGCTAGTGGCTTTCATTCCGGTTGACACATCGAAGCTACGTCCCATTGGACTTGGGTGCACAGGAGTACCGTTGATCGACAATTCTGAGTTTGAACTTTTGTCGGCCACAAACCCAGATGTCTACGAAGAGAACCCCAACGATCCGTTGAACGAATGAACAAGTCACTTCTCGTTGACACTCATACTCTTCTCTGGTACGACGATGAACCAGACAAGCTATCGGGTGCGGTTCGCAAGGTGCTTCGCAACCCCAATGCGACGATCTTTGTTTCTCCCATCAGCCTCTACGAGATCGCCCAGAAGGTGCGTCGCCGATCATTACCATCGGCAACTCATATTGTAAACGAGATCCACGTTCGCCTTCGTTTGTATGGGTTTACTATTCTACCGGTCAATGATCACCATGCACTCCGTGCCGCTAACCTCGATTGGGAGCACCGAGACCCATTTGATCGAATGATCGCAGCTCAAGCACTCGAAGAACATTGCGTCCTCGTTACAAAGGACATTGCCTTCGCGGGCGTGAGCGGGCTGAAGACACTTTGGTGAAGGAGCGTTCGCTGTTCGGTGTTCGCTGTTCGCTGTTCGCTGTTCGGTGTTCGGTGTTCGGTGTTCGCTGTTCGGTGTTCGCTGTTCGCTGTTCGCTGTTCGCTGTTCGCTCGGCTCACCCCGCTCCGTCTCGCTCTGCTCGATGTCGCCGCCCCTCTCATCCTGAGAGGGGCTCTGATTCGGCAGTCGTTGGTGGGAGCTGGGCATCTATCCTGCGATAGACTTCGTTAAGGATCGTTTCGCACACCAATTCTGTATCAACCTCCACTTGCGTGGAGGTGAATCGAATCATGTTGTATCCCAAGTGTGCGAGCGCTCGACATCGTTCTTCGTCCCTGATTTGTATGTCCCGATTGGCATGCACGGAGCCATCGATCTCAACAACGAGTAGTGCGTCATTGTTAAAGAAGTCAACGATATAGTCCTTGATGACATGCTGTCGGTAAAACTTAAAGCCCCCTAATCGCCTACCCCGCAATCGATCCCACATGATAGCTTCGGATGATGTCATAGATCTTCTTTGCGAGCGTGCCAATAGCACAAGCCCAGCTCGATATGTATAGTGTGTCTTCGGCATAACACATAGTGCTGTGGCCACGCGGTTTCGTGACGCGTCTTTGGCTCATCCCCCTACCCCCTTCTCATCTTGAGAAGGGGAAAGAACGATTAGCCCCTCTCAGGATGAGAGGGGCGGCGAGCACAGCGAGCGGGGTGAGCCGAGAAATCCAGAGGGGCGGCGAGCACAGCGAGCGGGGTGAGCCAAGTGAGCTCACCGCAGCACCATCTCCATCTCATCTCTCGTTTCTGTATCCAATCCGCCCCCTACAACTTGCAACAAGGCGAGGGAGAGGTGACGGTAGAGGTCTCGCTCTTCTAGAGGAATGCTCTCGAACTGACGTCGCACTGCGTCTACATCTCCGCGAATGAGGGGGCCGGTGATGGCAAAGGGGAGATTCTTCTCCAGTGCGGTAGAGGCATTCTTCAAGGTGCGCTGCATGATGGGAATGAGAAAGACATCGACGGGGATGTCTGCATCATCAGCGAGTCGGCGCGCCAACTCATAGGCAGCATAGGTGAAATTCGATGCGGCAACCGCAGCCGCATGATAACGGCGTTTACGTTCATGAGACATGTCGGTCATCAACCACGGGATACCACCGAGGTGCTCAACAAACTCGCGCGTACGATGCCACGCCGCATCATCACACTGCACGCCCCACCCTATCTCATCCAAGGCCGATGGGTCATCATCGCCAAATGTCTGGAACGGATGTGCTGCCGCTGCAAGGGCACCAACATCATGAACGGGGCTTAGCAGTTCGGTTCCCTGTGATCCATTGACGTGAAGCACGAGTACGTTCTGAAGATCACCGCCACGCTTTTCAACGACTCGCTCAACCACGGCGCGGAGCACTTCGTCCTTGGTGGCTACGATGAGGATGTTGCCGATGGGCTCGTGTCCGTTGCACCAGGCATCAAAACCATCCCGACGTACAGCAGTAACGGCAATACCACGATCGTTGAGTCTATGGTGGATGGCACCGCCTACTCGACCTCTACCGATGATGGTAACGTGAGAGATCATGCCATTGGTTCGAGTGTGTAGGAGTCCTTCCCATCGTTCATCGTCCAGCCAAGGGCAGTGAGCTGCGCACGTAGTCTGTCACTCTCTGCCCAATCCTTGGCCGAACGTGCAGTCCAACGTTGCACTGCGATGGATGCTACATCATCAGGGATGATGACCACAGGACGATCAGCGATCTCAAAGACTGCAAGGACACCGTTGATCTCAGAGAGGACACCGAGGACAGACGATGCTTCGTCTGGGGTTAGACTTGATGCTGCGTGCTGACCGATGAACGAGAACAACGCCGCAAGTGCTTTGGGCGTGTGGAGGTCGTCGGCAAGTTCTGTGAAGACAGACGTGCGGAGTTCGCTCGCGAGAGTGCTACTCCCCGAACTCGCAGTGGAGCGTTCCTTCACATCATAGATGTAGTCTTGGATCTTGGTGCGGGCAGCAGAAGCCCCTTTCACTCCATCGAAGGTGAAGTTATAGACCGTGCGGTAATGCGCCTGGAGCATTGCGAAACGTACGTCGAGCGGGTCGATGCCTTTTGCAACAAGGTCTCGCATAGTGAAGAAGTTGCCAAGCGACTTCGACATCTTCTTGCCTTCTACTTCGAGGAATTCGTTGTGCACCCAGAACGTTGCTTGATCGTGCTCGTGATATCCAGCCGTGCACTGAGCAAGTTCATCTTCATGATGCGGGAAACGCAGGTCTACACCGCCGGTATGGATGTCGAACGGCAATCCAAGAATGTCCTTTGACATCGCAGAACATTCGATGTGCCATCCCGGACGTCCGGGCAGATTTGTGCCGTTAACGTTGTAGTCCCAATACGGTTCGCCTTCCTTACGTGCCTTCCATAAAACGAAGTCGCTCACCGACTCACGATCATATTCATCGGCATCGATGCGCACACCTTCTCGGAAGTGTTCAGTGTCGATGGTGAAGAGCCTACCATACGCATGGTCCTTGGCATAGGCAGCAACATTGAAGTACACCGAGCCATCACTTGCATAGGCATATCCGGACGCAAGAATATCGTTGATCAGCGCCTGCATCTGTGGAATGTAGTCAGTGGCAAGGGGCTGAGCAGCAAAGTGTTCTTTGATGATGTTGAACGACGCAAGATCACGATGAAACTCCTCGGCATAGAAAGCCGTGAGCATCTTCAGATTTGCGAGTGCATCCGTGGTCTGCGTACCCATCTCCGGTCGCCACTTCTCCGAACCAACCGCACTATCACGAATCGTTTTATCATCGATATCCGTTATGTTCATCACCCACGAAACATCAAAGCCCCCTACCACTCGTAATGTCCGTTGCAGCAGGTCGGGCAGGAGAAACGCCCGCATGTTTCCGATATGCGCCACATCATAGACCGTTGGTCCGCACGAGTACATTCGTACACGAGAAGGGTCTAACGGACTGAACGCATCGATGCGTTTGGTGAGCGTGTTGAAGAGTCGGATGTTCATGCTGCAAAGTTACCCCACCACAAACGATCTCATGCTAACACTGCCGAGATCGATCTGCTCGTTGAAGAACGTGAGGTTTTCGTTCTTCTCTGCCATCGATAGAGCGTAGATCATTGGGAGATAGTGTTCATCGGTTGGGATGGCCATCTGGGCGGCAGTGCCAAGCGATGGATAGTTGGCGAGTGATGCGATGTCTCGTGATTCAATGAGGCGTTTGGATGTGGCGTCGAACTCCACTGCCCAGTCGAAAGGAGCCCCTTCCATCTTCATCCGACGGAGGTTGTGGACGATGTTTCCACTGCCGATAACAAGGACACCCTTGGTTCGCAAGAGTGCAAGGTCCTTGGCAAGGTCACTGTGCTGTTGGGCTGTGAGATTCACATCGAGGCTGAGCTGCAGGACGGGGATGGTGGCTGCAGGATACATACGCACGAGAACCGACCACGTGCCGTGATCCAAACCCCATTCGTGATCGAGCTCGATGGTCCTCTTTGTGAGCTTGGCTATCTCATCAGCAAATGTTGGTGAGCCGGGTGCAGGATATTGCACTGCGAATAGTTCATCGGGGAAACCACCAAAGTCGTGGATGGTCTTGGGGTGCTCCATCGCCGTCACCTTGGTCCCGCGCGTCTGCCAATGCGCACTCACACAGAGAATGGCCTTGGGCATTGGAAGCTCCCTGCCATACTTCTCCCACACACGCGCAAACGTGTTGTCGGTGATGGCATTCATTGGATTGCCATGACCCACAAACATCACCGGCATGCGAGGTGTGGAGGGGGCTCCTGCAAATGTTTTGGCTAGAATTGGGAGATCGAGCATGGATCCTGCTCCGATGGTGACGAGTGACGTGATGATGGTGCGACGGTCGATCACGAGACCTCAACGCCTCCGACCCAGACACCCCAAACGTGATTGACGCTGAAGTGGTAGACGATTTCCTTGTACGATGGCACATCATAGACCACAACGTCTGCGAACTTCCCTACTTCGAGCGACCCGAGATCATTGGCTAGTCCGAGCGCAGCTGCACCATGCAGCGTTGACGCAACAATGGCCTCCTCAATACTCATCCCCATGTTGATGCAGGAGAGCGAGAGAATGGTCTGCATGTTCTCGGTAAAACACGACCCGGGATTACAATCCGTAGCGAGGGCAACAACAGCCCCCTCATCGATCATCGTTCGTGCATCAGGATATGGGAGTCGAAGTGTATAGGCAGTCCCCGGCAGAAGCGTGCACACTACACCGGCATCACGCAGCGCCTTGATCTCTTCAATGGTGCTGTGCTCAAGATGATCCGCACTGATACATCCCACACGCGCTGCCATCGTGGATGCACCAACAAGGGCTATCTCATCAGCGTGGATCTTGAGTCGCAATCCGTGCTCTCGTGCGGCATTAAGGATGCGCTCTCCTTGGGCTTCCGTAAAGAACCCTGCATCAACGAATACATCACAGAATGATGCTGTGCCCTGTTCACGTACACGTGGCAACATTTCGTTGATCACAAGGTTCACGTAGGCTTCAGGGTCGTGTTTGTATTCAGGGGGCACGGCATGGGCGCCAAGAAACGTTCCCACAACACGTGCTTCGTGACCGAATTGTAGCTGACCTATGGCGTCGAGGAGTCGGAGCTCACTCTCAACATCCAACCCATACCCGCTCTTGATCTCTGCTGTAGTTGTGCCATGCTGCAGGGCCGACGTGAGGAGTGCATCCCCTACGTCGACGAGTGATTCAACATCCGCTTCGCGCACGGCACGCATGGTGGTGAGTATGCCGCCGCCCTCGGCGGCGATCTCTGCGTAGGAAGCACCGGCGAGCCGACGTGCGAACTCACCGGAACGTGAGCCGGCAAAGACCATATGTGTATGCGAGTCAACAAACCCAGGCATCACGGTCTTGCCCGAACAGTCAACAACCTCTACTTCTGCTGATACATGCAGTTTTGCTTCAGATGATGGACCGATCCAAAGGATCCGCTCATCAAAGAGCATTGCAGCATTGGTGAGTTCACCCACGTCTCGCATGGATGGCCCGGTCTTGGACAACGATCCATCGGCGCTCACCGTCACCAGCGAGTCGATATTCATCAGAAGGGTCTTCATGTATCATCTCCATCTGACCGTGCATGTTCTGCCCGTGTACGTGCCTTTGCAAGTTGTCGGTCGATAATGAGATCTGCAATGAGCTCTGGAACATCCGGAGGAATTGCTGTAGCGAATATCTCGTTCACCACCGCTTCTTGAACGTCGATGCGATAAAGAATAGCCATGAGCTTTTCAGGGTTCGCATTCAACAGATGGATGATCCGACTCACAAGTTCTTCGCGGATCTGCTGCAGGATGTCGTGCTCCGTGAGACCATGACCTTCATCGATATCAAAGGCAATGGCGATGCGGTCTGCCGCACTGCGCGCGAGTGCATCAGAGGACGTCACGTCTGCCTTCTGTTTTGAGTGTTGTAACGATCTTCTTCACATCCTGCGCGCGATCCTTTGGACAGATCAATGTTGCATCATTGGTGATCACTACTACCATGTCTTCGATTCCGATGGTGGTAACGATGTGTGATCCGCTATGGGCATTGACGATCACTGAACCCTCTGTATCGATCACCACTGATTCGCCTTGCACAACGTTGCGATTGTCATCAAGGGGCTGCATACGTTCCAAAGCATCCCACGATCCTACATCATCCCATGGGAACGAAGCCGGCACAACAAACACATTCTTTGCCCGCTCCATGATGCCGTAGTCGATGGAGATATCCGGCATCTCTGCAAACGTTGCAGCCAATGATCCCCGATCTCCTGCGGCGATGAAGGTTGCCATTTCTTCGATCTTCTTTCCAACATCGGGGAGCAATGTAAACATTGCATCGCGCAAGGTGTTGGTGCGCCAGAAGAACATGCCACTATTCCACACATACCGCCCACTTAGCACATACTCACGCGCCGTTTCGAAGTTTGGTTTCTCCTTGAATGCTGCTACACGTGATACTACACCTTCAGCGATCCGTTCAGCAACATTGATATAGCCGTAACCCGTCTCAGGCCTCGTTGGCGGAATGCCCATCGTTACCAACGCATCATGCGTTTCTGCATATGCCAGCGCTGTGGATACATCAGTTCGAAACGCAGACGCATTCCCGATGAAGTGATCTGCTGTGAGAACGGCCATCAATGCATCGCCCCCTTCGCGCTGATCGATCACGCTACACGCCAATGCTAAACAAGGAGCGGTATTGCGTTTTGACGGTTCGGCGATGACGTTGTTCGGTGGAAGTTTTGGCAGCGCGTCGATGATTGGTTTGCGCAGCACTTCACTTGTAATGATCAAGATCCGTTCGATTGGGATAAGGGGCTCCACACGAGCGATAGCCTCTTCTAACATCGTGATATTGGGAGACGTAAGCTTCAAGAGCTGTTTCGGACGCTGAATGCGCGAAAGTGGCCAGAAGCGTTCGCCGGATCCACCGGCCATGATCACAACATAGGAGTTCATTGTTGCTCTAGTAGTGTTTCAAGGATCTGAACCGCGTTTGTTGCAGCCCCTTTTCGAAGATTGTCGGCCACGATCCACATCATGACGCCGTTCTCAACGGATTCGTCCTTACGAATACGTCCAACATAGACCGGATCTGTGTTATTCGAAAAAGCAGGCGTAGGATAGACAGCATGGACGGGATTGTCCATCACCACAATGCCGGGTGTGGACGAGAGAAGAGTGCGCACATCAACATCGGTGCATGGACGCAACGTCTCAACCGCTACAGATTCTCCGTGACCGCCCAAGACCGGTACTCGAACACACGTAACGGCAAGGGGCAGATCCGGCAAGTGCATGATGCGCCGTGTTTCGCGGATCATTTTTGTTTCTTCTTCCGACGATTCACCAACACCGCCAATGGTGTGGAAGACCGTATTTCCGGCTAGTGTATGATCGGTGATGCGAACTGTTGGCTCACTACCCGCCAGTTCCGCATTGAGCTGGTCAAGTCCCTTTTGTCCAGCACCACTAGGCGATTGATACGTACTCACCACAACCCGCTTGAGTCCAAAGGCATCGCTGATCGGTTTCAGAGCAACAACCATCTGGATCGTACTGCAATTCGGATTGGCGATGATTCCCTTGTGAAGGAAGGCATCGGAGGCATTCACCTCAGGAACAACTAGCGGCACATCGGGATCCATGCGCCACGCGCTCGAATTGTCGATCACAGTGCACCCTGAAGCAGCAGCGATCGGCGCATACTCCTTACTAAGAGCACCTCCGGCGCTGAAGAGCGCTACGTCTACACCATGGAAGCTGTCAGGTTTGAGCTCTTGCACAACCAGATCCTTACCGCGGAACGGTATTACCGTACCGGCACTTCTGCCCGAGGCGAGCAAGGTGAGGGAGGAAAGCGGCGTATCTCGTTCTTCGAGAACGCGGATCATGGTTCGGCCAACAAGTCCAGTTGCGCCTACGATAGCAATGTTCATAGCTGACGAAGATACGGTCACCACTACATTTGCACATGCACCGACTCTTGCTCGCCGTCCTCTTTGCTTCTACCTGCGCACTCTCTGCGCAAGACTGCGGCAATCTGCCATGGGAGGCAAACCTCACATATCGAGCGAACAGTATTGAGAGCTCTTTTGTGCGAGATATGTCCAAGGTAACGTCGGACGCCCTCCTGCCCCTTACCATCAGTGTTCCGGTTGGACTCTACGTGTACGGAATGATTGCGCCGGAAGGGAGCAACCTCGCAGACAAACGGTATGCGGCAGAATCCGGACTGCAGACCTTTGTAACAATGGGTTTGACGTATGGCGTGGTGCTGGTTCTGAAGAATGTGATCGACAGACCACGGCCGTATGAAGCCTATCCCGGATGCATCGTGAACTATCGAGATGATTCTGACGGTTCAATGCCGTCCGGACACTCTGCAGGGTCGGCAGCGCTTGCCACCTCGCTCATTCTGCGATATCCACAATGGTACGTGGTTGCCCCTTCTATTGCCTATGCCCTCTATACAGGCTTTGCCCGACTCAACCTTGGCATGCATTACCTTAGCGATGTGTTGGTGGGCTACGCAATCGGCGTTGGCATCGCGCTTGGTGTAAACGCCCTCAATAACGAGCTCTTCGACCTGGCCGACCCGATATTGCCGAATGCCGCAAGCTCACAGACGATGCTTCTGAACTTCACTCCAACACAGTCCATTCCCGTCTTTTCGATGAGCATCCCACTATGATGCGCTTGGCAACCGTGCAGTTCTGTCCGGTACATGGGGACCTGGATGCAAACACAGATCTCATCGTTGAGACCATTGCGCAAACCGAGGCCGACGTGATCGTCTTTCCAGAACTGGCCACTAGCGGATATTTTTTTGTTACCCGCGAAGAGTCAGGGGGCATTGCAGAGCCCCTTACCGGACCTCACATCACACGCATCATCAACACCGCCAAGGCCCATGGGAGATTCGTCGTTTGCGGTTTTGCTGAGCGTGACGGAGAGCACCTCTACAATTCTGCAGTTATTGCAGGTCCGAACATCGAAACACAGGTCTATCGCAAAACGCATCTTTTTTACAAAGAAACGTTGTGTTTTGACGAAGGCAACACAGGCTTCTTTGTGATTAATCTGCCCCATCTCGATTGCAACCTAGGTGTGATGATCTGCTACGACTGGCGTTTTCCGGAAAGTGCCCGAACCCTTGCCTTAAAGGGCGCTGACGTTATCGCCTGCCCATCAAACCTCGTTACCCACATCTGGCGTATGGCCATGCCCGTACGTGCCCTCGAGAACAAGGTCTACCTGGCAGTGGCTAACCGCTACGGCACAGAATCCAACGGCGATGAAGACGTCACCTTCAACGGTCAAAGCGTGATCTACTCCTACAACGGAGACATATTGGCAAGCGCCGATGCAGTAGGCACCATAACACTCATCACAGAGATCGACCCCTCATCCACCCGCAACAAAACATTCAACTCGATCAACGACATCTTTGCTGATCGACGCCCCCACCAATACTAGTAACTAGTTACTAGTTACTGGTTACGAGTTACCACATTTGTGCACAAAAGTGTCTCATGTTCTTCAAAAGGTACCTAGCACTTAGTAACTAGTAACTGGTAACTAGTAACTGGTAACTGGTAACTAGTAACTGGTAACTAGTAACTGGTAACTGGTAACTTGTAACTATGAACTTCTCTTCCGTTCGACACATCCACTTCGTAGGCATTGGTGGCATTGGCATGAGTGGGATCGCCGAGATCCTTCTCTCGCAGGGTTTTGTTGTCAGCGGTTCCGACCTACAGCGCAGTGAGGTAACTGATCACCTAGCCACGCTTGGGGCGCGCATCTGTATTGGGCACGAAGCAGAACACGTAGACAACGCAGAGGTGGTTGTGTACTCGAGCGCCGTTCGCCCAACAGAAAATCCGGAGACGTTGTTTGCGTTAGAGCGCAAGATTCCCATTATCCGTAGAGCAGAGATGCTTAGCGAAGTCTCTCGGCTAAAGTATTGTCTGGCCATTGCCGGCACACACGGCAAGACTACCACAACATCCATGTGTGGCATCGTCATGATGAAGGCCGGGATGGATCCCACGGTGATCGTTGGCGGACGACTCAAGGGACTTGGCGGCACCAATGCAAGGCTCGGTCAGGGTGAGTGGATCGTTCTGGAAGCAGATGAATATGACCGGTCCTTCCTCCAGCTTCTGCCAACCATCGCCGTAGTCACCAACGTAGAGGCAGATCATCTCGACATCTACAGCGATCTCGATGACATAAAGGGGGCTTTTACAGAGTTCTCAAACAAGGTGCCATTCTATGGCACGGCCTGTGTTTGTCTGGATGATCCTGGTGTTCGTGCCATCCTGCCCTTGATAAAGCGAGTAGTTGTTACCTATGGCATGTCCGCTCAATGCGACGTACGTGCCGTGGACACGTCCTTCAACGAACGCTCTTCTACCTACACGCTTGTGTATAAGGGAAGCCCCCTAGGAGAGATCGAGCTCAATGTACCGGGCGACCACAACGTCCGCAACTCGCTTGCTGCTTGCGCCACTGCACTACAATGCGGCATACCGTTCGATGTGATTCGCGACGGATTAGCCGAGTTTGGCGGAGTCTTTCGTCGGTTTGAAATCAAGGGCGAGGTAGGGGGCGTCTTGGTGGTAGACGACTATGCACATCACCCCACGGAGATCAGATCTACACTTACGGCAGCCCGAAGAGGTTGGAAGAGGAGGATCGTTGCCGTGTTCCAGCCCCACACCTTTACGCGGACACGGGATTTCTATGCCGAGTTCGCCACATCCTTCGATGAGGCCGATATTCTGATCCTTACGGACGTTTATCCGGCCCGCGAGGCCCCCATTCCGGGCGTGAATGGGAAGCTTATTGCAGACGCTGCCAGAGACGCCGGACACCGCAACGTGCACTATGTAGAAGCCTCTGCAGACATTCCTGCCCTACTCAAGACCCTGGTTTCCGAAGGCGATATGGTGCTCACGATGGGGGCCGGAGATATTTGGAAAGTAGGGTCGGCACTACTTGCCTGACTATTTTTGTGGTTCGGGCGTCTGTGACGTTCGCATCTACTCACAATCCCAGTGTACCCAATTCATGACGATCTCCGCCATGACGACGAATACTCGTGTTCTCTCGATCGCCCTCGGTCTTGTGTGCATAGCCACCATTTCTTCCGCCCAGAAGAGCAAGAAGCCCACGGCTCCGAAAAAGACAACTACGGCGCCTACTGTTATTGCAACGGTGGGATCTGAGAAGATCTTTCTCTCAGACGTTGAGCGCGCCTTCCAAAAGAATCTCTCTCGCAGAGATACGAAGCTGAGTTCTGTGCCGCGCGATACGGCTCTTGAGTTCCTTCGGCTTTACACAAACTACCGGCTCAAGGTACAAGACGCACATGACCGTGGCTTAGCGAATGATTCCGCAGTGAAAGTAGACCTCGCTAATAATCGCAAGCTGCTCTCCGAGACGTTCTTCTACGACAAAGCAATTGCAGACGTGCGCGTAGACCAACTCTCCCGACGGAGGATGAAGGAACTGCAGATCGGGATTATCCTCTGCGCGATCTCTGATCCAAAAACAAAACAATGGGACACGGTTGCAAGCAAGCACAAGGCAGAGCGGTTGATTGCCCAGCTCAACTCGGGCGCAGATTTTGAAAAACTTGCGCGGGATTCTTCGGACGACAAAGAGACTGCTGCCAACGGTGGCATGCTGCCATGGATCTCCGGCGGTTCAATCATCAAGGCCGTGGAAGATGAAGCCTATTCGTTGAAGGCCGGGCAAGTAAGTCCTCAGCCTGTGAACTCCCGTTTTGGGTATTTCGTTGTGAAGGTGTTTCGTGAGGAGCCCCGTGACCAGGTGAAGTTCCGCCACATCCTTCTCTCTGCCAAGGATGGAAGAGACTCCGCCGCAACCGACCATTTCGCCGATACAGTGATCTCGATACTCAAAATGAAACCGGCGCCGCAAGCAGCCGCGCTCAGAGCAATGAAGATCGAGCCAACCGGCGATGCGTTCAGCGACCTCGCCAAGGCACTGTCTGACGATAAAACATCTGCTGCAAAGGGTGGCTTCCTCGGTTCGTCATACTCCCGCTCCGGTGGGATGGACGCCAATGGTTCGCGCCTTGTGCCGGCATTTGAGAACGCAGTATTTGCACTCAAAGACGGCGAATTGTCTGGCAAGGTCAAAACGATCTACGGCACACATATTATGATCCGCGATTCAACAAAGAAGCCGGATCCTGTTCAAGAGCGAGATGCAGCGAAGCGTACGTATCGCAGACTTTACTTCGAAGAAGACAAGCGCCTCGTTCTCGATTCTGTGAAAAAGCACTACGGCTATCAGTGGATGGATCAAACGCTGATGATGTTCATGAACGCCATCGATACCACGAAGAACACACAAGACACCACTTGGTCGCGCTCGCTCACACCATATCAGTCTGAGCAGATCATTTACAAGATGCCGCGCGGCCCGATCACCGTTGGTCAGTTCCGCGACTCGCTTCGCCTTCGCATTGACATGCGCGGGTACTCTCTCAACAGAACGGGTCTTGAACGTGCAATGAATCGCATCGCCGATCCGCTCGCACTTGAGCAGGCCACTGCGGACCTAGAATCGAAGTATCCGGAGTTCGCCTCCCTCATGCAAGAGTTCAATGACGGCATCCTACTCTTCAAGGTGGAAGAAAAGGAAGTGTGGAGCAAGCTTCGTTTCGACACAACGGATGCCCGTGTCTTTTACGACTCTACTCGCTCGCGCTGGATGACGGAACAGAAGTACGACCTCACAGAACTTTACGTACTCAGCGATTCACTTGCAAAGGCCCTGAGTGACCGCATTAAGAAGGGCGAGAATATCGCCAGTCTTGCAGCTCAGTATACCCAACGTGAGGGCGGACGCGACAAGAGCGGAGCAGTGAAGTCCGCTTCACCAAAAACGTCCAAAGTGGCTGCAAAGGTCACTCCAACAACAAAGGTTGGCGACATCATCGGACCTTTTGCATCTGAAGCCGGATGGGCCATCATCCGCCTCGACGCCGTCATTCCTCCTCAACAGAAGTCGTTTGAAGCTGCCCTGAGCGAATTGGCACCTGCCTATCAAGACGCGCTGCAAAAACGACTCACAGAGAACTGGCTTTCCGGCGTACGCAAGATTCACCCGGTTGTCTATGACAATGCGGCTATTGACAAGATCTGGGGCAAAGCCTCGTCAGCTAAAACGAAATGAAAAGCCCCATGCGCAACCTTTGCATCGTCTTCACATGCCTACTTGTCCTTGGGACATCTGCAGAGATGTCAGCCCAAGATTCAATGGAGGGCATCATAGCCATCGTAGGACGCGAGATCGTTCTTAAATCCGACGTCGATGGTCAGATGGAGATGTTAGCCCAGCGCGACCCCAAGGTCGATCGCAAGGATGCACGGTTGCGTCAGGCGATCCTCGACCAGCTCATTAACGAGCGCCTCATCATGACCAAGGCCATCGAAGACAGCATCGAGGTTACGGATGAAGAGATCACGCAGCGAATGGAGTACCAGATCCAAACACTCATCCAGCAGTTTGGCTCTGAGAAGCGCATCGAGGATATGTATGGCATGAGCATGATGCGCATTCGTCGTGAGTTCCGCGATGAGATTCGCAAACGCCTGCTCGTTGAAAAGATGCAGCAAAAACAATTCGGTCAGGTGAAGGCCTCACGTGCCGATGTTGAAGCATTCTATGCCAAGTATCGAGATTCACTCCCCAAGGTTCCTGAACGCGTAGACCTTTACCACATCGTCAAGTATGTTAAGGCGTCCGAGGAAAAGAACAAAGAAGCAAACACACTCGCAATGCGCATCCGTGATTCGATTGTGAAAGGGGGCTCTTTCAGTGATTTTGCACGCAGGTATTCTGGCGACCCTATTTCTGCCTCTAACGGCGGCGATCTTGGCACGGTAGACCGTGGCAAGTTTGTACCCGCATTCGAAACCGCTGCCTTCAATCTTTCTCCGGATGAGATCTCCCAGCCAGTAGAATCACCCTTTGGCTGGCACGTGATCCAACTCATCAGCAAGACCGCCACGTCCATCACCACGCGACACATCCTTATTCGTGTGGGTCAAAGCGAAGAAGACAGAGATCGTGTAAAAGCCGAACTCGTTGCACTCAAACAACGTGCTGAAAAAGGCGAGAACTTTGAAACGCTCGCCCGCGAATTCAGCGACGAAAAAGAAACGCAAGGTTTTGGCGGTTCCATGGGTCAGATCGAGCTTGCTCGCCTCCCCGAAGAAATGCAAACCTCAATCAACACAATGAAGGATGGCGCTGTCTCAGATCCCTCCCCATATGCCGCAGACCCAACAAAACCCGGCTACCACATCCTCTACCGCAAACGCATCATCCCTGCCCACACCCCATCCGTGGACGATGACTACAAACAACTCGAACAGATGGCTGCGTTCGAAAAGAAACAACGCCTCGAACAAGAGTGGGTGCAGAAGCTGAGGAAAGAGTTGTATTGGGAGACGCGTTAGAGTGCTAGAGTGCTAATGTGCTAATGTGCTAATGTGCTAAT
>CALMZQ010000149.1 GCA_937870915.1 uncultured Ignavibacteria bacterium | reverse complement strand
CAAGCAAATACGAGCTTTAATGCCATCGACAATTCCGGCAATGACATTGTG
The DNA here is from genome assembly GCA_937870915.1 of uncultured Ignavibacteria bacterium. Classification (GTDB taxonomy): domain Bacteria; phylum Bacteroidota; class Ignavibacteria; order Kapaibacteriales; family Kapaibacteriaceae; genus UBA10438. The sequence goes on along the minus strand of CALMZQ010000149.1, from coordinate 20,195 downwards.
GTGCGCATCGACCGTGCATGTGAGATCGGAACGAATGCATTGGACATACCAACAGAAGAAGTAGACGTAACGGGCGTGATCAGTCAGTTCCGTGGTTCGTATCAGATTCTGCCGCGCATAGCGTCCGATATTGGTGCGCCCCCTATCGAAGTTGATACTGTGCCTAAAGATCGAACACTAGATCTTACAACATGGAACCTTGAATGGTTCGGTTGGGCTGATTCAACTCGAGGTCCAGATAACAAGGACCTACAGCGTACACGTATTCGTCAGGTGATGGATACCATCAAGGCCGATATCTATGCCTTGCAAGAGATCGTCACAGATGAAGCTCTCGCTTCCTTGAGTGATTCACTCCAGGGAAGTTATGGTCGGTTCTTTGCAACCGACATCACCTCTGAGCAGAAGTTGGCCTATATCTACAACACTGCAACCATCACGCCTGTTTCTACCGGGCTAGCGGTTAACGGTGGCGCACAGGCATGGGCAAATGGACGCTACCCCTATCGTATGACCTTTGACGCACGGATCGGCACATCTACGAAACGTATCGTGGTTTTTGATCTGCATGCAAAGGCAACAGACTCCGCAACCGCTATGGTAGACTATGGTCGTCGCAAGACCGATGCAGAAACCTTCCACACCTATCTGCAAGATTTCTATCCGGATAGTAATGTGATCGTGATGGGCGACTTCAATGATCGCCTCTTGGCAACGAACGTGGACGACGCTCTACCGTCATGTTATCTCGCCTTTGTAAATGACACACAGCATTGGTTTGCAGCAACAGCTCCACTGGAAGAAGCCGGACTCTCTTCCTACGTTGGTTTCAATCGTTCATTCATCGACCATATTCTCGTGTCCAACGAACTGGCAGACGAGCATTATCGCACGTATGTTGAATCGCCGGAGCGTTTTATGACGTCATACTCCAGCACAGTGTCTGACCACCGTCCGGTTACCACACGTCTTGCGATTGACGGAGCTGTTTCCGTTGACGAGTCAGGCCCCCAGGTCTCATCCGTTCGCGTCTCTCCAAACCCAATGTCGGTCTCCGGCATGGCAGAGATCGTTTCCGAGCAGGGTGGACTGCTCCGTGTGGACCTCGTAACGTCAACCGGCGAGCGCATCTCCCTTGTAAATGAGTCCATTGCCCCCTCTGTGCGAATAGTCGTACTCCCGGTCTCTCAGCTCCCCAGTGGCACGTATCTACTCGTTGTGACCCTCAACGGCATGGTTGCATCCACTCCCGTGATGGTCATTCGGTAACGTTTCGCACCGTTTCTTGTTAAATAGGGGGGCTACGGCAATGCCGTTGCCCCCTATTGTTATGTCTGAGGGGTAGGCATGATCATTCGAGTGATCCTTAGTGTCGTGTTCATGGGTACGTTCCTCCTGTCTGTGGACCTTTGGTCGGCAGAAGGGAGAGGAACGACTGTGAACTTTGGCAAGATCCCATTGAATCAGCCTGTGACGAGAACGGTCAACCTCTCGAATGAAAAAACTGACAGGGGCTTACTTGTCGAGAGTATATACGTGCTTCATCACCCGGACAAGATCAAGATCAGTTCGTCCGGACCGGCGTATTTAGATGCTGGTTCTACCCTGCTTTTTCGGGTAACAGCACAGATCGCTGTGGATACCATCATTGTTGACACAATCGAATTCGTCTCCGACGACCGTAAGGTGTTTCTTGCGGAGATACTCATCGGAACCGATGAACCGATCATCCAGGTGAGCGACATCGATTATGGCGAGATTGAAGCCTCGTCCAATGGCGAAAGGAAAAGGGGTGTGATCCGAAACATTGGCGTATCGGACCTAGTGATCACTGGATATGACGAATCCAAGATGAATGGAACGAATAACTTTTTCGATCCTCAGACAGATTTTGGGCGACCATTAATCACCGCGTTTCCTGTTGTTTTATCCGAATCAGATTCGCTTATGTTTTGGGTTCAGTATTCCCCGATGGGCGAGTTGGCAGGCCATACTTCCAACGTTGCCTTTTATTCCAACGCACGAACGGAAGACTCAATATGCATTCTCAATGGGAAGGGTGTGCTGACGTCGAACATCAACGACGAGGCCGACACACGCTCGCTTCGCGTTCGGATATCTCCGTCACCTGCATCCACGGCAGCCCGGATCGAGATCTACCAAGCAGTGCAGAGCCCCTTTACGATCTCGATCACCGATGTTTTGGGTCGGCAATACCCACTTTTAAGCGGTCAGGGTTCATTTGGGGCTTCCACCTATCCTGTGGACGTATCTGCATATGAGCCGGGTTCGTATGTTCTGCAGGTTTCAACTGACAAAGCTCTATCTACAGCATTGTTTACGATCGTTCGATAACACGTACAATTGATCATCACAGAATGAGGGAATCATGATGCGCGCAACACTTTTCGTTTTGATGGTGGCTCTCGGCACAATTGGTGCCGTGGGTCAAACCACACGCAGCACAACCCTGATCACAGAGGGCCGACGCTACATGGTGGCGTTTCCGCAGGTCTGGGCTGCTCCAACCGAGAAACCCCTTTCACAGCCGATGTTGTTGTTGCTCACCGCGAGAGACACAACCGCGGTAAGGGTCAGTACCCCCGCAACCTACACGGATGCAGCAAGGCTTGACAAGGAATACAAGATCCTACCGGGAGTTGTCACCAAGGTTCCAATATCTATAGCCTACATGAATGTAGAGTCGCAAACGCGGAAGGGATATGGAATCAGCGTCACGGGCAACAGGCCATTCTCCGTCGGGACACAACAGGCATGGAATGGCAATGGCGAAACGGCGCAGCATCTTCCGGTTGAGTCATGGGGTACCTCGTATTACTCCATGAACTTCTATCTGGATCGATATGGAACGAGCGCTACTGGATATAAGTATCGGCCAAGCCAGATCCTCATCATCGCCAGTGAAGACAGCACCATTGTTACCTATACGCCTACCGTGGATACCGAGGGCGGTATAGAAGGCCCTTCCGTAGCTAAGGGGGCTTCCCAGTCTGTCACGTTAATGCGCGGCGAAACCTTCCTCATTAAGTCGAAAGTGGAAGAGAACAAACTCCGCGACTTCTCTTCCGACCTCTCCGGAACCTACATCACGTCAACAAAGCCGATCGGCGTTGTCTCCGGACATACAAAGGGCGCAATCATGCGAATGCCGGACTTCCTGCCTCCCACAGGGATGTTCGCTGCTGAGGCACACTTCGTCCGCAACAATGTCCATGACGTGATGTATCCAACCACGTTGGCGGGAACGTCCTTTGTAACCGTCCCTGTGATGTATACACCAACTCGCGTGGTTGGACAAGGTTCAGTTGAATACGGAATCGATGACGATCGTGGCGATGTCATCCGCGTTGTTGGTCTTGAAGATGGAACAACCGTGCGTACCCGGCGCAGAGATGGCTCGGGTTTTCTTACCAAGTTCATCCTCAGCCAGGGGCGAAACTCGACTAGAAACATCACTTGATGTTGCAACATATTGGGAATCTGACAAGCCGATCCTCATGGGCCAATACGGCAAGTCCTATGCAAAGGTCATTCCGCCCCCTATCAAAGTTGGCGGGGGCTCAGCAGACGAAGCACAAGGACACCCTACCATTGAAGCAGGCATGCCTATGCTGCAGATGGTTCCCCCAATCGACAGATGGATCACGCATGCTACCTTCTCGTCACCGGAGGGAATGGACGACTTCGTGAACATCGTTTTCAAAACCGACCACTACTCGATGATCCGGTTTGATGGCCAACCATTGAGCATGATCTTTGGCGGTTCAATGCGCCTGGTCAGCGGAAATGAATACGCTTACATTCGCACTCCTGTTCAGGCCGGCACACATACGATTTCCTCAGTTTCAGATTCCGTTCGTTGGATGGCCTGGAACTACGCATCTCTCGACGGACTCCAGCAGGGACGTGCTTTTGGCAGCGCTGTTGGCATCGATCTTTCAATTCCATGTAACGGAGATACACTCTACGACCGTGCTGAATCAGCACCATGCGGACTCACAACCGTGACATCCTGGGTCGCGTCTTCAGGTTGCGGATCCATCCGTATGATCCATGCACTAGACCTCAATAACGCGTCATTGATTATTGACGAAGGGTTCCGCGCAGGAGACACCGTAGGCGTGTACAACGTCAGGGCCCTTGATCTTTCAAAGAGCGCCTCAGCAACAGTGCGTACGGTGAGTGCATCTGGCCAAGTAATTGACCGTGTTGTTACCTATGTGCCTGATATGGTCATTGCTTCCAAGTCCAAACACGATTTTGGCGAGCAAGCAATGTTTGTTACGGTAATGGACACACTCACGGTTACCAACCCTCATTCGGATCGCTCGGTGGTAGTTACAGACATCTCTATGAAGAACAATGAGCCCGCATTCACCCTTTCTGGTTTTGCAGCTCCGTTTGTGTTAGCCGAAGGGGCAAGCGTGAACATAATGGTCTCCAGCCGTTTGGTGTCGGACGCTACTGTGCGTGATACTCTCGTGGTTCGTACGAATTGTGTTGATTGGAAGCTCACCGAATATCTTGTTCGAACAATTGGCGACACCACAACGTCCGTGAGCGGAGAAGCCGATACGCCTGGCTTGTCCTTCATCGTCACTCCACAACCGATCACTGAAACGGCAACACTTACGCTCACAACTATGGAGCGTGGTGCTGCAACCATTGAAATGATCGACCTGCTTGGGAACGTTGTTTTCACCCGGACAGAAGAGATCAGCGCATCTCCACAGTCCTTTGTGGTTGGTGAGATGCATGTGCCGAGCGGGACCTATTCCGTACGTGTCTCGGTAAACGGGCGTCAAGCGTCGGCTCGCATCGTCATCGCACGATGATTTCATGATGCGGCACTACATACTCGCCATCTGCCTTATATGCCTCACATTTCTACCTGCTACAGGGCAGACTTCGCGAGGGAGGATGGTGATCACTGAAGGTAGACGCTACATGGTGGCGTTTCCACAGGTATGGACTGCACCTACGGAGAAGCCTCTTCCCCAGCCGATGCAACTGCTCATCTCTTCTAGGGTGAAGACTTCCGTTCGGATCCAGTCACCGGCACGGATCAATGATGCTGTCAAGATGGATAAGGAATACACCGTTGAGCCGAACAAGGTTCTAAGGGTACCCATTTCTACGGCATACATGAACGTGAAATCACAAGCGCGCAAGGGATATGGGATTAGCATTGCTTCGAAGCATCCAATTACAGTTTCTACACTGCAAGCATGGCAAGGCAACGGAGAAACAGCCCAACATCTTCCGGTTGAGTCTTGGGGCACATCATACTATTCGATGAACTTTTATCAGGATCGATACGGTAGCAGTGACGAGTATCAATACCGACCGGCACAGATTCTCATCATTGCAGAATCTGACAGCACACACGTGACGTTCCGTCCAACGGTCTCTACAGAGGGAGGCATAGACGCCCCTTCTGTAGTAAAGGGGGCTTCCCAGACAGTGATGCTGATGCGGGGTGAGACGTTCCTGATCAAGTCGTTGATAGATACATCGAAATCAAGAGATAGCTCAGCAGACCTCTCTGGCACCTACATCACGTCAACAAAGCCGATTGGCGTGATTTCTGGACATACCAAGGGCGCCATCATGCGTATGCCGGATATTCTGCCTCCAAGTGGGCAGTTTGCTAGTGACGCGAACTTCGTACGAAACAATGTGCACGATGCGATGTATCCAACGAAGCTGGCCGGACAAACCTTCATTACTATTCCATTGATGTACACACCAACACGGGTTGTTGGACAAGGGTCTGTGGAATACGGGATCGATGACGATCGTGGGGATGTTATTCGTTTTGTTGCACTAGAAGACAGCACGCTCATTCGGAGCAGTAGAACAGATGGTCCCGGATTCACCAATGTCTTCATGCTACAGAAAGGCGAAACACGGATTCTATCATCGCACGAAGAAGCCACATTTTGGACATCCAGCGCACCCGTCCTTGTTGGGCAATACAGCAAATCCTATGCAAAGGTCGTTCCACCAGGTATCAAGGCTGGAGGTGCATCGTCGGACGACGTCCAAGGACACCCAACCGTTGAAGCAGGCATGCCCATGCTTCAAATGGTGCCTCCGATAGATCGATGGATATCACACGCAACCTTTTTGTCCTCGGAGGGAATGGATACCTTCTTGAACATTGTATTCAAGTTGAACGATATCTCTAAGATTCACTTCGATGGTCAACCATTACATGAGAGATTCTTGGACCAGATACGATCAATCAATGGGACCGACATGGCATACATTCGTACTCCAATTGATAAGGGCAGCCATACAATCTCTTCTCAATCCGAAACGGTGCGGTGGATGGCATGGAATTATGCTTCACTTGATGGACTGCAGCTAGGTCGGGCGTTCGGTACTGCGGTCGGAATTGACCTTACAATGGCATGTCCCGGCGACTCGCTGCTGGATCGAGCAGAAAACAGCGGATGTCTTGACACGTACGTTACAACGTGGAATTCATCAGCTGAGTGCGGCTCGATATGCATGATCTATGCATTAGATCTCTTCAACACATCATTGATCGAATCTGAGGATTTTCAACCCGGTGACAGCATTGTCGACTATCATGTACACGTCGGTGATTCAACGAAACCAGCCTCTGCCGTAGTGAGAACACTTAGTAGTTCGGGGTCCTTCATTGATCGCACGTTCGAGTATGTTCCAGATTCAATCCACGCTTCCGCTTCAATACATGACTTTGGCACCCAATCAGCACTCGCGAGTAGCACAGATACGCTTGTTCTGACGAATCCCTACCCAAACCGACCGATCTCAGTTACTCGCATTTTCATGTTGAATGGCGACTCAACATTTTCAATTGATGGTGTAACAACTCCCCTTGAGTTGCCGCCTGGGTCACACATCCGCATTCTCGTAACATGCAAGAACCTATCCCAAAATTCTGCCACGGATACTCTTGTCGTTCGGACGAATTGTGTTGATTGGAAGCTTACTGCATACAAGGTTCGATTGCAACGTCCTATGATCAGCGTTCGGGACGTGGACTTTGAGTCAGTACCTGCCAACGCACCAACGAGACGCAGTATGGCTGCCATCTCGAATATCGGCTCTACGGCATTTGAGCTCAGATCCTTTTCTCGTTCATTTTTAAGTGGTCCAGACTCAGCGTTTCATGTTTCAGGACCGAATGGATTTCCTGTTGACCAATCACTTCCGTTCCGCCTCAATCCCGGTGAATCATTTTCAATGTTTGTAGACTTCCAGGCGCAGGGATATGTGGGAGAATTTAAAGAGGATGTTCACTTCACAACAGAAGTACCAAGTATCATCGTTGCCGTGAAGATTCGTGCAAACAGTGTAGACACAACCACCTCGGTCAGCGATGAAGCCGAGACAACGGGGCTTTCATTCATCATCACTCCCCAACCAATCAACGATGCTGCCACCCTTACGCTTACGACAGTGGAACGTGGTGCTGCGACCATTGAATTGATTGACCTCAATGGACGGAGTGTTTTTGCTAGAACGGAGCAGGTTACCGTCTCGCCGCAGTCATTCCTACTACGTAGTTTGTTCGTACCGAATGGACTCTATATCTTAAAGATCGGCGTCAATGGACGTTCTGCATCAACCACGATCAATGTCTATCAATAGAACACCATGAAGCACACAACTCTCCTAGCCATAGGCCTCCTCGTCCTGTCTCTGGTAAACGTGAACGCCCAAACTACACGCGGCTCAATGCCACTAAGCACGGGCACACACTTCATGGTGGCATTCCCACAGGTATGGGCAGATTCCCTTGAGAAAAGGATGCCGAAGCCAATGGTGCTGTTCATTGCATCGAGATTCAACACCAAGGCCTGGATCACGACACCTGCGGAGAGCAATACGCTTCTGGACATTGTCCAAGAGATAGACATTGTAGCGAATGTTCCGACGGAGGTTAGTATACCTCTCAACTATATGAGTCAAACATCAGAAGTCGCCACTGGTAATGGGATATCGATCGTCAGCGAACGTCCTATTTCCGTAGAAGCCCTACAGGCTTGGCAAGGCAACGGTGAGTTAGATCGGCATCTTCCCATCAGTGCTTGGGGCACTTCGTATTACACCATGAATCTCTATCAGGATCGTTTCGGTTTATCTACAGCATACCAACATCGCCCAGGTCAGATTCTAATCATCTCTGCAGAGGATGAGACCACAGTCACCTTCGTTACGACAGTTGATACGGAGGGTCACCCAATTCACGGCGGTGCCGCAAGAGGAGTTCCAAAGTCTATCACGCTTCAGAAGGGTGAGACGTATCTGATCAAGGCGATGATCACACCAAACAAGTATCGCAGTGACAGCACCGATCTCTCTGGCACCTATATCGTGTCTAACAAGCCCATAGCGGTTATATCAGGACATACGAAGGGGGCTATCATGCGTATGCCCGACCTCCTTCCAACAAGGGGGCAGTTTGCTGCAAAGGCACACTTTGTGCGCAACAACCTTCACGACGTGATGCTCCCCATCGAGTTTGCCGGAACATCGTTTGTCACAACTCCTTGCATGTATACACCTACTCGCGTTGTTGGCAACAATTCTACTGAACCCCAGATTGAAAACGATCGCGGTGATATGATCCGATTCGTTGGCATAACGAACAATACTCTTGTGAAGAGAATGAGAAAAGATGGGAGTGGATTTGACGACGTATTCACTCTGCAACGTGGTGAAACCAAGATTCTGCCGGCAGAGGAAAGTGCTTGCTTCTGGACATCTACTTCTCCTATCCATATGGGACAGTATGGAAAATCATTTGCAAAGATTCTTCCTTTCGTGCTAGGTAAAGACCATCGTAGTGACGAGATACAGGGTCACCCTACGGTTGAAGCCGGCATGCCAATGTTGCAGATAGTTCCTTCCACAGATCGGTGGATCAACGAGTCGGTATTCTTTAGCCCTGATGGAATGGACAATTTCTTCAACATCGTGTTCAAGAACGAAGACATCACCAAGATCTTCATTGACGGCAGATCACTTACTGCTGCCTTTGGCGGAGCTAAGCGACTTGTTACCGGCACAGAGTACGCCTATATCCGCACACCAATTGGCTCGGGCAAACACGTAGTAACAACTTCAGATTCGAACGTACGCTGGACAGCCTGGTCTTATGGTTCACTCGATGGTCTTCAACAAGGCAGAGCGTACGGTGCTCCACTTGGAGTCAACTATGCTCGTGCCTGCCAAGATTCGATCACGCTGACCACCACCTCATCATGCAACGCAACAAGCGGTTGGTTCGATGTAACAGGCGACAGTTGTAGCGGCATGGCAATGATCTACACAACAGCATCAACGAATGCAACACTTCATGTCAATAATGCCGGACTGATCGGATCGAAGAAGGCATCGTTCAACCTCACAAAAGTTGACAATACGAAACTGTCCACAGCCACGATTAGAGGTGTGACACTATCCGGCAAGTTCATCGAGCAAAATGTTGTTCTTGGTATTGATTCTTCGTTCTCCGCTTCTAAACCGATACATGAATTTGGAGATGTAGAGCCCGGGATTGTTTTCGCAGACACACTTACGTTGACCAATCACTCTACTCTTCAGCCAATGAAGGCAAGACTTCGTTTCCGTCTAAACGATCCAACATTTTCCATTGTTGACACATTGCCGATCACCCTCAACATGGGTGAGAGCAAGAAGGTTGTTGTTACGGCTACTGGAGCAGAGGAAGGTAGAGCTTTGAATGACCTACTTGCAGTAACAGATTGCGGTACAGAGTGGCTACTAACCACATATTCGTCCAGTTACAATCGACCGAAGTTCCGGTCATCGAACGTAAATTTTGGTGTCGTTTCTTCAAATACTCCAACAAAGAGAACCGCAACGATTACCAACATTGGTCTTACAACTTTCACCATCATTGATCACAGCATCGAAGTTCAAGAAGGTGCTCCGGAAGCATTCTTGGTCACAGCCGATGGTGAGCGCGATCTGGATTCAGTGATTCCCTTCCGACTTGGTCCGAACAAGACGCTTACCATTACCGTTGTTTTTGATCCCAAGGGTGCTGTAGGAACATGTCGTCAGAAAGTTGCCTTCTTCACTGCTGATCGCGATACAGCAGTAGTCATGAATCTTAATGGACTTACTACACCAGACACCACAACCTCCGTCAGCGGTGAAGCAATAACAACGGGGCTTTCCTTTACTGTCACTCCACAGCCAATCAACGAAACAGCAACACTAACGCTCACAACCATTGAGCGTGGTGCAGCAACGATCGAACTGATCGATCTTCTTGGGAATGTGATCACCTCACGAACCGAGCACGTAGCAGCATCACCACAATCCTTTGTGATCGGTGGACTGTCCGTTCCGAACGGTGCTTATACGATACGCATATCGAGCAACGGACGTCAGGCGTCGGCGCGTATCATCATCGCACGCTAACAACATTTGCGATCAGTGCGATCGCAGCGGTCTCCGCACGAAGTCGATTACGGCCAATAGCCCATCGCTTTGTGCGGAGATCGTTCGTTAACAGGGACTTTTCGCGGTCCGAGAAGTCGCCTTCCGGACCAACCACAACACAGACGTCGCCGGTGAGGTCCGCGGTGTTTGGAGGAGCCCCTTGATCATCACCCATGATGATCGTCTCGCTCCAATCCACACGATCAACCCCTACCGCAGGCAAGATATCCGGCAACCAAGCAACACCACATTGGGTGAGTGCAGCAATGGCCTTGGCCACAAGTCGGTCGTGATTCACGCGATGATGCTGTGAACGTTCAGCCAAAAGTGGGATAAATCGTGTGATCCCTAACTCGGTGGCCTTTTCGAGGGCAAACTCGTATCTATCCCGGTTGTCGAGTACCGACATAACAAGTGTGAGGGAAGGGGGCTTGGGGATCATCAACGTATCGGTAACCACAAGTGAGAGTACTCCCTCTTGGCGCTGAACGGTACAACGTGCGATAAGTCCCCTTCCATTAAGGACCTTTACCTGCTCTCCGTCTCGCAGGCGCAGGGCAGCGATATGACGCACCGCATCGGCACTCAACGGGGCTGTTGTATGCGTTGGTTCGCACTCTCGTATGTAGATGTGGTCCATGTCAGAGTTCTCGTCTTACGGACTGCGAACATGCGTATTTTCGGGCTCTTCTCAACCAACACTCGAACTATGAGTACAGACTTCACCTGCATCGAGACCTATGTTCCACAAAAGGGCGTAGGAGCGATTAAACTCAACAGACCTGCGGTACTGAATGCGCTAAGCTTGCAAACAATGATTGAATTGGTACAGGCCTTTGAGGCTTTTGATGCCGATTCAGCCATTCGTTGTATCGTTATCCACGGTAGTACTCGTGCATTTGCCGCCGGCGCAGATATTACCGAAATGTCGGACGCCACTACGGTGAACATGCTCGAGCGTGATCAATTCGCACGTTGGGAACGCATCCGCACCGTAAAGACGCCAGTGATCGCCGCTGTGAGTGGATTTGCGCTTGGTGGCGGATGTGAACTGGCAATGTTGGCAGATATGATCGTAGCCAGTGATACGGCCCAATTCGGTCAACCGGAGATCAACATCGGCGTTATGCCCGGCGCCGGCGGAACACAGCGCCTTACAAGAGCTGTTGGGAAGGCCCTGGCTATGGAGATCGTGCTTACCGGACGGAGTATCTCGGCACAACAAGCATTCCAAGCCGGACTCGTTAACCGTGTTGTTCCGGTGGAATTCTACCTCCAAGAAGCGTTCGCCCTGGCTGGTGATGTGGCGTCCAAGGCGCCCCTTGCCACGAGACTCGCAAAAGAATCGGTCTTAAAGGCCTTTTCCACAACTCTCGAAGGGGGCTTGGAGTTTGAGCGGAAGAACTTCTACATGCTCTTTGCTACAGAAGACCAGAAGGAAGGCATGTCTGCCTTTGTAGAAAAACGTAAACCCGAATGGAAAGGAAAGTGATCGTATGAACTTCGAAACGATCCTCTATACGATCGAGAACGGCATCGGTACTATCACACTCAACCGTCCGGATTCTTTCAATGCCGCAAACGAGCAGATGACCACGGACCTACAGTCTGCCCTTGCCGATGCCAGAGACAACGCGGACGTACGATGTGTTGTTCTCACTGGTGCCGGAAAAGCGTTCTGCTCGGGTCAGGACCTAAAGGATGCCCCTGCACCAGGTAGTAAACGGAACTTAACCGACTCCCTTCAGCGCAGATACAACCCGATCATCCGTCTCATGCGCGACATGCCCAAGCCGATCATCTGTGGCATCAATGGTGTTGCCGCAGGTGCCGGGCTTTCACTTGCCCTCGCTGCTGACGTTCGGATCATGAGTTCATCAGCCCGACTTGTTGAAGCGTTTATTGGCATCGCCCTTATCCCTGATTCCGGTGCAACGTGGTTCTACCCTCGCATGCTTGGGTATGCAAAGGCCTTCGAATTTGCCACACTCAATAAACCTATCTCTGCGGAACAAGCACTTGAGCTTGGGATGGTAAATTCTATCGTTCACCCAAAAGCTTTTGCCAACGCTGTTGAGGCGGTATCAACTCAATACGCATCTGGTCCAACACAGACATACGGTTTCGTTAAGGCACTTCTTCAAAAGGGGCTCACCCTCACCCTCGAGGAAATGTTGGAACTGGAAGCTGACTATCAACAACGAGCCGGTGATTCCACAGACTATGCTGAAGGTGTTGCAGCCTTTATCGAGAAACGTTCGCCTTCTTTCACCGGACGCTAAGCCCCCTACCTCATGGCACGTCAAAAGCCGACACTCTTCGAACAGATCCGCGAAGAAGACCGCGCATCAACAACTGCTAGCGGTCTGACCACGAACAAGGTTCTTCGCATAGCGATCTTGGTAGGCGCTACCGTACTCCTCATGGCCTTCCTGCCCGGGCGCCTCGGAGACACACAGCGAACGGCATTTGACAGGTCGCGCATAGGAACCAGCTGGACGGAAGAATCTGTCATCGCGGAGTACCCATTCCCCGTAAACAAGGATCCCGATACTCTTGCACGTCAGCGAGAAGCGGCACAGCGAACTACACCTGCTATTGTACGCCGCAGCGTGGCTGCCTTCACTCTATCTCGCGACAGACTGCAGGCAGAAATCAGCCAAACATCGGATCCTGCTTCGTCCATTCTTGCCGGACGTGGGATGGCTGCATTGAAAGCTGCCTATGATGCCGACATCATTGATCTGGACAACGCGCAACTTCCCGGCGACGTTATTGTAGAGCTCCTTCCTTCTGCCGAAGAGAGGATTTTGCCGATGTCCTCCATTCGAGACTCGATTGATGTGGCATTGTCCTTCGAATCAACGTTCTCTGATCTTGCAGAAGAAACACGCAGAGTTGTTACGCAATCACTACGCAACGCTTTGGTTCCTACCATCCGTGTTGATGACCGTGCATGGGCCAATGCCCGCACAGAAGCCGCACAGAATGTGGCAACAACAACGGAGATCATCCAACGAGGCGATGTGATTGTACGCAAGGGGCAACGCGTAGACGCACAGATTTTGGAACGTCTTGCCGCGTATCGTTTCGGTCAGTATCTCCGGTCCACGTCGCAGTTCTCCTTCCTCGTTGTGTTAGGCGCTTTTGGTCACGCCTTCTTCATTATGAGTATGGTAGCGCTTTACCTGTATTACGTGCGACGCTCATCCTTTGAACGCAACGGACAGCTTGCCAGCCTCCTTGCTATGCCTGTTGTATCGGCCGGACTGGGCTGGCTTACTATTGCACTTCCCACGTCTCTTCCGCTTGAATACGTAATCGTTGTACCCGGCATGGCAATGATCGTGTCTATTCTTTACGATGTGCGCACAGCCATTGTTGTTACGCTTGCGTGTTCCCTTTCGGTTGCCGCCGCTCGTGGAAATGACCACGTAATCGCCGTTGTGATGATTGCCGGAAGCGCAATGGCAGCGTACTCAGCAACAAATTTGCGATCCCGAACACAGGTCTTTACGTCCATCCTTTCCATCCTGATCGGACTTGTTGTTGTTACATTATCCATAGAGCTTGAACGGGCCACTCCGGCCATCGCCCTTGTTTTGAAACTTGGAGCCTCGGCGGTGAATTCCGTGCTCTCACCCCTTATCGCCTTTGCCGTGATCCTTATCATGGAACGTGCGCTAAACCTCGCTACAGATCTCAGATTGGAAGAGTTCGACAACATCAATCACCCACTGCTGCAGCAGCTCAACGAACGTGCGCCGGGCACATATCAACACACAATGGCCGTTGTGCGACTGAGCGAGACGGCAGCGTCGGCCATCGGTGCAAATGCCCTCTTGGCACGTGTTGGCGCTTTGTATCATGACGTAGGAAAGATCGAGAAGTCGGAATATTTCATAGAGAATCAGATCGACATCGACAACAAACACGATCGGCTTACCCCAAAACGAAGTGCCGGAATCATTCGGCAACACGTTCAGGACGGTATAGAACTAGCCAGAGAGTATAAACTTCCGGATCGTATCTGGAAGTTCATTCCAATGCACCACGGCACCATCCTCATCAAACATTTCTATGCCAAGGCTATCGATGAGGCTATTGAAAAGGAACTGCTTGTTGATGAACAAGACTTCCGATATCCAGGGCCAAAGCCGGATTCGAAAGAGACCGCGATTGTAATGCTTGCAGATGCAGCCGAGGCACTCTCTCGACTTGTAGATACAAGCCAGCGGGAAGAGATCGTTCGTGCTGTAGAGAAGATCATTACCGATCGCACTGCAGACGGTCAGCTCAATGACACGCCCCTTACGCTGAATGATCTCGATATCATCAAAGAGTCGTTCGTAAAGAGTCTACTCGGCTCCTCGCATCAACGTGTCCGCTACAAAGACGTACCACCATCACCCCCACCCACAGTGCTGTGATGGACCTTCCTCCCGCTCTAACGCGTGATGTTCTCCAGTTCCTTCAATACATCCGTCTTGAGAGGGGGCTTGCCGATACCACACTCAAGGCGTATGAACATGATGTTCGACAGTATGCTCAATATCTGGCCGGACGTGAGATACGATCATTCGCAGACTCTACACTTGCCATTGCACGTGGCTTCTTTGAAGCTCTCTCAGAGGCCGGCTTGAGCGCGTCGAGCAGGGCCCGATACCTCTCATCACTAAAACACCTGCATCGATTTCTACTCGGCTCTCAGCGCATCTCAATAGACGTTACAGAGGCAATGGAACTACCGCGCTCGAAGCGCACTCTGCCGGACTGTCTATCCGTTGATGAAATGCGCTCAATACTTGAAGCATTTTCCGGTGACGATGTCTATTCCCTCCGAGACCGGGCAATGGTAGAGACCATGTATGCTTGCGGATTGCGTGTGAGTGAACTTACTGCGCTGCGCCAGCGCGACATTCTCTTTGATGTTGAACTCATTCGAGTTTTCGGCAAGGGATCGAAGGAACGCATTGTTCCAATTGGCAACGAAGCACTAACGTGGATCGTGCGCTATCAAACAACAGCACGTGGACAGCTTATTCGCACTGCTGAGACGGATGACGTTCTATTCCTCTCGTCGCGCGGCAAACAGATCTCGCGCATGACGGTATGGAACATCATCCAAAAGGCCTGCACAACGGCAGGCATCGAGCAACACGTTCATCCGCATATGTTTCGGCATTCATTCGCAACGCACTTGCTTGAGGGCGGAGCGGATCTTCGCGCCGTCCAAGAGATGCTCGGTCATGCCGATATTGCAACAACGCAGATCTATACCCATATCGATCGTGACTATGTGAAAGAAGTGCACACGCTGTTCCATCCTCGGTCGCACCAACGCAGATGACGCTCATCCCATCAAGCATTTTGGTGTGTTGTATTGTGCTTCTTGGACTCGATGCATCAGCACAAGTGAAATGTGGTATCGACAACCTCATCGACACAGACTTTGCATTACTCCGCGGTAAGAAGGTAGTGCTTGTGACACACGCCGCAGCCAGAACCTATCGTGGCACATCTACGGCCGAAGAGTTTCTCCAACGGCAAGATGTAACAACGCTCAGACTCCTTGCTCCGGAGCATGGCTACTTTGGTGTGATAGGCGCAGGAAAGACCGTTGTTGACGATACGGTGATGGGAGTGCCCGTGGTCTCCCTCTATGGTCCTAAACGTCGTCCAGACAAGGCAATGTTGGAGGGGGCTGATCTCGTTGTTGTGGACATGCAGGATATTGGTGTGCGCTCCTATACCTACATCTCCACAATGACTGAAGTCATGGAGGCCTGTGCCTTATGGAACGTTCGTTTGATGATCTTGGATCGACCGGATCCCCTTGGTGGGAACATCGTAGACGGTAATCTGCCAGACGATACACTTCGTTCATTCATTGGTCGACTACCTGTTCCCTATGTGCATGGGATGACCATGGGCGAGCTGGCAACGATGGCAAACGCCGAAGGTTGGCTAACAAAGGATTCAATCGGTATTGCACGCACCTGTTCACTTACAGTCATTCGGTGCAAGAGGTGGAAGCGATCGATGACCTGGGAGGAAACCGGACTGCGCTGGTATGCAACCTCACCGAATATCCCCACGATCAACGCTGTGCGCGGATATGCGATGACTGGTTTGCTTGGAGAACTAGGACCGTGTAGTATTGGGATGGGAACTGCCAGCCCCTTTACAGCAGTGGGTGCACCTGACTTCCCACGGGACACACTCCTGGAGATCCACTGCAAACGCTACGGTGTGCTAGCATCTCGTGCCCGTTTTCAACCACATTCGGCCAAGTTTGCCAACACCGTGTGTGAAGGATATTACCTATCAACACAGCGGTCGTGGAAGCCCTACCATGTAGCACTTACATTGTTGTGGAGATTACGTGTGTTGCGGTCAGAGTCGTTTCCCGACACTCTATCACAAACAAAACATGGTAAGATGTTCGCAAAAGCTTGTGGTTCTACAGAACTTGTAGAGGCTATCGTATCAGGTAAGCCCCTTGCCGAACTAGAGCGCATCGGTCGCAAAGGAGTAGTACCGTTTGTTGCGCGGAGAAAGAAGTACCTACTCTACGATTAACGAAGTGGTGCACGTAAGATCTTTGAAAGCTTCACCACCCCAACCCCTAGTCCTACACGGCGGGTAAGTGGATCTGCGCCGTCAAAAAACACATGGTCGTTTCCAACAACCATGCCTGTAGACCCTCCACCATCGAGGTTCATTGCGTTGTAACAGCCGAGAAGCGCCATGATCTGTGCAGTCTGCTGCAACGTAGCACCATGGGCGCGATCCTCAGGCCTATCTGGACGTATCGCGGCAAGGACGATGCGGTTGCCACTACGATCCACACCAAGTGCCGTTCGTGCTAGGTTGTCTTGAATAAAACGCCGGCCGGTACTGCCCTCGGTTTGAGCCTCATGTTTAGGAATGCCATTTCGAACAAGACGAGGTGTGCCACACACGGCATTCATAAATCGCGTGGACGAATGCTTATTGGTGGAATAGGTGAGGAGGAGCGTGTCCCCTTGTCGGGGCCATGCCCCACTAAGCATAGCACGTGGGAATGACACCACGGCCCCGCGAAGTGGCATTGCCACCGTTCCAGTGTCAACTCCGAGTACCATACATGGGAACGGAACATTCACTGATGGGGATCGCAAATACCGCACCCGCACCTTGACCATCGGATATTCACCATTTGCCTCCCGCTGTGCACGCAGGATTTCGTTCTTGAGCACATCCTTGGTGAGTGCTACTTCAGTAGAGTCTTTATCAGTGAAAATTGAATCTTTCACAGCCTCCTGGAAAGCCTTTTCGATCTCCTTGGTATTCACGTGTGGAATATTGTCGCCACCATAGTCATTGTAGACAACCACTCCCGTATCATTTCGTCGGTTCACGGATGAGATCGTATATGTCCTACCATTCAGCCTCACTGTGCCCGTAAGTGCGAACGTATCGATGATCACCTGACTCTTAACGTCAACAAACGCACTGGTCCATTTTTTATACGGGTTGAGTTCAACGACCTCCCCGTCTATTACGCAGGGGCCAATCATGGTATTGCGAACTGCGCGCCAAAAATTCCCATTAACCACGGCAAACAGTTGATTGTCGCTGGCAGTATCATATCGTCGTGCCATATCTCCCAAACGCTCTAGGCCCGTGGCATGATCTTCGCCCTTAATCAAACGAAGGGCATTTCCGGCAACAGTTCGATCCATGGAGATCACATGGACCACCACTGCCTTGCTCCCATTTGACCGATATTGGGCATACCGAATGCCCGGCGAGAGCTCACGCTCGCTGAGAACCGTAAGTGCACTCAGTGGCACTACCCTTTGGCGTGTACGCCTAGCCTTCTTCTTGCTCGACGATGCTCTCGACTTAGCACCTCTCGCTGTTTTTGTTCCCTTTTTACTGGAGGTCTTGGTCGACTTCTTCTTGGTCGATTGGGTCGTCTTCTTCTTCGTTCGTTGCATCGCCCCCTCAACGTCTGCCGGACCTACTCCAACGAGGAGAATAAGGATCAGGATCAGAATTGTCTGGTACGAAGACCGGGTAAGTATGGGGCGTACAATGGGCATTGTGACGCAAATATTGGGACCAAGTGGCGAGGCAACAACCCGAGTTATACACATGGACACCACGCTTGGACGAGAGATGTTTCCGAGACCGACCTAGCGTCGTAGATTCGTACCATGAGTAATACCGTTATTCTAACCCAAAGCGACGGAGTAGCCGTCCTAACCCTGAACCGTCCAGACAAGCTCAACGCACTCAATGCTGAGCTTTTAGAGCAACTCGAATCTATGCTCTATAGTGTCCAAACAGATCGTTCAATTCGGGTTGTTGTTATTACTGGCAGTGGACCAAAAGCCTTTGCAGCAGGCGCTGATATTGCTGAGCTGAATGCTCAGGATGCCTATTCGGGTAGACTCTTTGCTGAACGTGGGCAACGGGTTTTCAATCTCATAGAGCGCCTTGGCAAACCAGTTATCGCGGCCGTAAATGGCTTTGCGTTGGGTGGCGGGTGTGAACTGGCCATGGCTTGTCACATACGGTTTGCATCAGATAACGCACGATTTGGTCAGCCAGAGATTAACCTCGGCATTATTCCGGGGTATGGTGGCACGCAGAGACTCCCCCGTTTGGTGGGATCAGCAAAGGCACTGGAATTGATCCTTAGTGGCGACCTAGTTCTTGCCACAGACGCATTAACAATGGGACTCGTGAACAGAGTTTATCCTGCTGCCGAGTTACTCACCGCAACAATGACCTTTGCAACCTCTCTTGCAACCAAGGCTCCATTAGCGTTGACGGCCTGTCTTGAAGCAGTGCAACTCGCAGATGATACGTCCATGTTGGAGGGTCTCCATGGAGAGGCAAACCTCTTTGGTCGAATCTGCGGTACTCACGACTTTAAAGAAGGCACCCAAGCCTTTGTTGAGAAGCGTCAGGCCACCTTTACCGGCTCATGAGGCTGTGAGACACCTTGTAGAGATTTTCTATTCCCTTGTTGCCCTTCCGGCGATCTGGATTGGAATGCGTCTCCTCGGGCTTTGGAATCCGAAAATGCAACGTCGACTCGCGAGTGAGCGACAGGCATTAGATCTATTAGCCTCCACAGAGAAGCTCCACCCTCGCATACACTTCCATGCAGCATCTATGGGAGAACTTGAGCAATGTGTTACAGTTATTGAACATCTTACGAACTCCGGCAGAGCACTTGAGTTCACAGTATCTAGTTCCTCTCCATCTGGTTATGAACACGCGCTTCGACTGAACCACGTCACAGCCGCTGCCTACCTTCCACTCGATACTATGCGTGGAGTGGATCGATTTCTCAGTGCCGCTCGCCCCGATGTGATCGTCATCGACAGATACGATCTCTGGCCTCACTTCATCAAGGGGGCTTCTGTCCGCGGAATACCGATCCATGTGATTAATGCCACTATGCCGTCTGCCGGACGAAGCCTACTCCTACGCTCATGGGTTCGGGCAACGTATGCTCGAGTTCGCTCGATAACGGCGGTCTCCACACACGACGCAACCCAATTGTCGGATCTCATGCGTCGTGAAATTCAATGGAAGGCGGATACCCGGCGCGACCGCGTGGTTTTGCAGAAAAAGAACATCGGCGATCAGTTTGATCACCTCAAGCGAACCGGAATCACTACGATAGTTGCGGGAAGTAC
>CALMZQ010000148.1 GCA_937870915.1 uncultured Ignavibacteria bacterium | reverse complement strand
ACAGAGGAGATCGTCGTGCTGATGTACAGTATCACAACAATCCGCATCACATTGTTGACTGTGTTGATCGGAGTCCTTTCATTGACGCCACTTAGTCTATCTGCCGGAGGTAATGCCGTGAAGATCTACAAGGGTAACTCCACGAATTACAGCGACATCATTTGTACCGTCGTTGATGGTAAGGTCTACAAGGGGGCTTCAAGCAATTACTCTGATATCATATGCAATGTAAAGGGTGACAAGGTGTACAAGGGCAGCTCGGGCAATTACAGCGACATCCTTTACACAATAGTTGATGCCAAGGTCTATCGTGGGGCTTCCACAAATTATAGTGACATGGCCTATAGCGTTCAGGAGGGCAAGGTGTATCGAGGATCCTCTACAAACTACAGTGACATCCTTTACAACCAGCTTAACGGAAAGGTCCACCGTGGCTCGTCCACGAACTATAGCGATGTTGAGTTCAGTATCGCTGGCCAACTGACTATCCAAGAATATGCCGCTGTTCTTCACGCCGTTCGATACATCTACTGATTTAGCTCGGTAGTTGAATCCTCAGTATGTCGCATTGGGAGTAGGGATGGCGATCTAGAGTGGTGCTGAACGTGGTAAACGTGAATCGTGCACCGGCAAACTCTTGTGCTTGTCGGCTATCATTTTGTACATAGTCATGTTCAAGCGACAGCACTCATGCCAATGTGGGCGTGAAAAGCGAACAAACTCCACCCTCCTGTGGCAACACCGAATAATCAAATCTACGAGATGAGAAAATGGCTATCTACAAATGCAGCGAGTGCGGTGCTTCAATCTCAGAATACGCAAACGCCTGCCCACGTTGCGGAGCGCTAGGAAGTGGAGAGAGGTCTAAAAAGATCGCGAACTCGGGTGGTGGACTGGTTGGTGTGTTCGTCGTGGGAGCTATTGCCTTCGGGGCGTACTACTTTGCCACCAACAAGCGAAGCGACTCGAGCTTTGATAGCGGGTACCCTCCCTCACGAAGTGCAAGCACCGAGCAGACTGAAAATGTAGCCGTAGGCAATGAGCAGTCTCAGACGGCTTCTGAGGCTGTTGAAGAATCAAATGCCTCATCTTCAAGTGAAGTTGCCTCTGAAGCTGTATACGTTTGCTGCTACGGTGCATTTAGCGGTGAGGAGGAGGCCGAGTCTGTAGCTACTCGCCTACGCAATGATGGCTATGATGCGTATAAGCTGTGGATCCCAGAATTCAATTCGCTCAGCGGAGCACAAATGTATCTTGTTCATATCGGGCGATATGCGAATAGAAGTGAATGCCAAGAGAAGCTCTCGCAGCTTCGTTCGGAACTGAGTCCCGACATGTATGGAGCTAGAGTAGCAAACGATGGCGAATCGGACTACATACGTTAGGTGCCCTTCGAATTCATACTCCGTTGATGGCTTCCTCCTTCCGCATTTCCGACGCCAGCACAAACATCCTCTTGCATTAGAGGGTAGATTGGACGAGAATTTCCATTTTACTAAAGCTCAATGAAAACCATCGCATTGTTATTGCTGCTGAGCGTTATCCCAGGCTATGCCCAATGGGATACAGTCAAAACAAACTCAACCAGAACATTCTACGGAATCGATGTTCTTGAAAATAAGATCTGGATTGCTGGATTAAACTATCGGATGAGCTCAGATTCCGGATCAACCATGGATTCCATTCCAATAAATCCTAGAGGTGCTGTTGTTAAATTCCGAGATTCACTCAATGGAGTTATGATCGGACCAGATACTATCTACAACTCATCTGACGGTGGGAATACTTGGATGAAATCTCCAAAACGGAGTCCTGAGTTACATGATATTATATACAATGGAACTGGATACGTAGCAACAGGACCACGGAAAACATTCGGATTTTCGAAAGACGGACTTTTATGGACTTTCTTCCAGGCATATGACCCACTAAGAACTCATTCCTGGATTGAGTTCTATTCACTTGCATTTCTTGATTCTTTGAATGGATGTGCGGTTGGTGATAGCGGTGTAATCGCACTAACTGACGATGGCGGTGAAACTTGGACAATCAGCCACTCTGGACCATTCTGGAATATATTCGGTATTACCGCAGTTAATGGTAAATATTTGGCATCAGCCTCAAGAGGTGATCTACTACTCAGTCTCGACAAAGGCAAAACCTGGTCATCAGCCGGTAAACTTGGAAATAAAGATTTGATAGATATTACATTTATCAATGAGAATGTAGGTTATGTTCTCGGTCAAGGTATTATCTATCGAACTAAAGATGCTGGTCGAACATGGAAGTCTCAAGGAGTTCATAAAGATATTCGCAAAATTGCATTCAGTTCGGAATTTCTTGGATATGGCATTGGAATGAATGGACGAATGATTCGGACAACATCTGGTGGTGAGAACATATCCATTTCATCTGAGCAATCAATGAAACAAGTTTGTAGCGGTAACCAAGTTAGGTTCAGCTTAAACACAGATGGTACTAGTGCCCCTTACACTTACAAATGGTACCTCCTAGATGGCAGTATCCCAACCTCTTGGATTGTGGCCGGTGGTGTGTCCGAGAGCACTGTTACAATTGTTCCAACGTCACGTTCTGATGTGTTCGTGCACGTTGTTAATGGCTATAGAGCAGATACGGTCTTGAAGTTTTCATATGATTACACACAATCACCGCCAGCGACCATACGCCTGAAATCACCCGACACATTGGAAGTAATGGTCGAGATCCCAAATCTGAGGCTGGATTATCAGTGGTTTATCGTTAACAGCGATGATTGGAAGCCGATTAATGAGCGCAGAAATAGAACCTTTTCCCCGGGTCAACCTGGGGTCTACGCTGCGGAAGTATACAATCATGATAGTCGATGCCACTTTCGTACAGAGCCCTTTGAATATCTAGCTACAAGCCTTGACAATGCCAATTATGACGACGATGTTGAAATCGTACTGAGTAGTGATGCAATCACTGTCAGCAACTGGAGCTCACGAGAACTTGAGTATAGGTTGATGGCGTCCACCGGGCAAATCGTTCTCCATGGCGTTGCTGGAGTCTCTCAACTGAACCGGCTAGATCTATCTGCGTTCCCATCTGGTATATACTTTTTCATTGGAAGAGCTGGAAGATTCGGCGTGTATCGGCCATTCGTATTTTTCAGGTAGGTGGGAACAGGCACTGCAAATGGCCAAGCCCTTTTAACACTGGCTTAGAATTTGATCTGAGATCAAAGATTTGAGTTTGGTTTGAAACAACAATAGACTGGCTTGAAATGGAACATCAATTGCATACTTGCCCCGACCTTTTTGCCCCGAGTTTCCTCACGCCCTCTGTTTATAGGCCTTCCAGCCGAGGGTTCGAATCTGCTCGGGACTACTGGCCTAAAGGTGACCTGAAGGTGACCTGAAGGTGACCTGAAGGTGACCTGAAGGCGACCGTAAGGTGTCCTGAACCTGTAAAAACCGTCAGTAAAAGTGTCGGAATGCTGAGTTATCAGCCCCTTCCTGAGCATTTTACTGGCGGTTTTTGGTTTGAATGACCGTGAGGAATCTCAAATGAACATTCAAGAAAACATCAAGTCGTATATCGCTAGCCAGCCTGAACCTAAACGCAGTGAAATGGAATCGCTGCATCAGATCATTCTGAGGGCAATGCCGGAGTGTACATTATGGTATCTAGATGGCAAGAACGATGAGGGCAAAGTTGTTTCGAATCCAAACATTGGATACGGACATCGCCAAATAGCATATGCGGATGGGAAAACCAAGGACTTCTATCAAGTGGGCCTAAGCGCCAATACGTCCGGAATATCCGTCTATATCATGGGTATCAAGGACAAGAAATACTTGTCCGATACTTATGGAGCTGCGATCGGTAGGGCGAAAGTGAC
>CALMZQ010000147.1 GCA_937870915.1 uncultured Ignavibacteria bacterium | reverse complement strand
CTGGGCATGTTCCACTTGCATGATATGGAACAGGACTCTGTTACGCTTGATGTGACGTATGTGGGCTACAAACGCGAGCGTGTACGTGTAGGTGTAAGCGCATCGGATGACGTGCGTATTGAAGTGTTGCTCGCCCCCTCATCGCAACAACGCGGTGAGATTGTTGTGACGGATTCGAAGCTGACGCAATCGGGACTCCCTACGCAGCGCGTGGATGTGCTCACGGCTGCAGAGATCGATGAGCACCGTGGCCAGACGTTTGCCGATGTCCTTACACAGGTGCCGGGAGTGACGGTAGTACAGACCGGACCAAGTATCAGCAAGCCGATGATCCACGGGATGATGGGCTCGCGACTTGTCCTGCGGAATAATGGCATCGTCCAAGAAGGTCAACAATGGGGCTCTGAGCACGCACCGGAGATCGATCCGTTCACACCGTCGCGGATCTCTGTCGTAAAGGGTCCGGCCTCGGTGATGTATGGTCCGAATGCAATGGGCGGTGTGATCGACGTTGTGCCTCGCCCCTTACCGGAATCTGATGGACTCCACGGCGAGGGCTCTGTGAACCTCTTCTCCAATAATTGGCAGGGGGCTGGTGGGGCTTTCATTGAATCGAGGTCCATTGGTGAGATACCCGTTGGCATACGTGTTCAAGGTGCGTTCAGACGTGCGGGTGATGCAGCAACACCTCATTATTATCTCACAAACACGGGCTTTGAGGAATGGAGTACGGGTGGAACACTTACTGCCGGAGATGACGATCAGGGGTTCACGGCTATGGGTTCGATCTTCAATACAACGCTCGGCATCTACAAGGGATCGCACATGGGTAATGCTGAGGATCTGATGAATGCGATTGAACGCGGCGAGCCGGAGGTGACGTATCCATTTTCGTATGAGATCGGAAATCCTAGACAGGAGATCAACCATACGATGTTGTCTGTTGCGGGGCGACTGCGCATGTCTCCCGATGCGTTGATGCGTTTAACGTATGGATGGCAACAGAATGACAGGAGTGAGTATGACGCACACAATACAAGGTATGGTTCCCTCGACTCCGCGCTTTCAACTGCATTGCAAAAGCCGGCGATGAATCTTCTCCTTACAACATATTCGCTGGATGCGGCTGTAGACCACGAGCTCGTTAATGCAACACACGGCACGGCGGGTGTTAGCGCACAACGTCAGGTCAATGATCGCACCGGTACGGTGTATCTGGTGCCCGATTATATTTCGTGGGGCCTTGGTGGTTTTGTTTTCGAGTCGTTGTCGTGGTCAACATTCACGCTCAGTGCTGGTGCTCGATACGATGTTCGTTGGCTTGACGTATCACTCCAACAACGTGGCAGCAACGTGCGCACAGAACAACACAAGACATTTGCAAGTGTAACAGCAAGTGTAGGGGGCTTATGGATCCCATCTGACGATTGGTCGGTGAACATGAACGTAGCCACCGCATGGCGTCCACCCCAAGTAAACGAACTCTACTCCAACGATGTGCACCACGGCACGGCCATCTATGAGATTGGAGATAGCACCTTGAACGCTGAACGGTCCGTGGGTGTTGATGCCACCGTTCGCTATGCGGTGTCGGGATTGGAGATCGAAGGCACGGTCTATACCAATGTCTTCAATGGCTACATCCTTTCATTGCCCGACCCGAACAACCCCACTATCACCGTGCGAGGAACATTCCCAACATATCGGTTTACACAATTGCCGGCCATCATCAGTGGTGCGGATCTCTCGGCAACGGTATCTCTTACCCAGAGACTCAACGTCTACGCCACTGGCAGTGTGGTGCGCGGCACGGATACGCAGAATGATCAACCGCTGTTTATGATGCCCAGTGACCGACTGCGTTTGGGAACACATATCCATGCGGATGATGTTGCATTACTACATGATGCATTTGTTGATGTTAGCGTCTTGGGTGTGCGACAACAAACACGCTACACGCCGGGTGAGGATTATGCACCGCCCCCTCCGGGATACTTCCTTGCTGATGTATCTATTGGCGGTATAATCGATCTCAGTGATGCAGTGCAATCTCGACTAACGATCTCGTGCACAAACATTTTCAACTCAGCGTACCGCGACTATCTGAGTCGGTACCGGTACTTCGCCGACGACCCCGGCCGAAACTTCATTGTTCGATTCACCACCACCTTCTGAGGATCGTATGAAGTCCACAATATCCCTCGCATCTGCGTTTCTTTTGGCAGCGCTCGTTCTAGTCGGATG
>CALMZQ010000146.1 GCA_937870915.1 uncultured Ignavibacteria bacterium | reverse complement strand
CCCCTTCACAAGCATGAGGTTGAATTCTGTGAGGGTGTCGGCAATCATTACCCCAGTAGCAACGGTTTGTGATGCCATCGAGATTGGGAACTTCGTGTATGGTGGTGGGACGACAACTTCATACAGTCCCAGACCAAGACCCGAGAACGTATATCGACCACTACCGTCACTCGTCACTGAAGTATCACCTGTCGTAGGAGGAGACTGACGATACGTATCGTCGATGATAGGTTTGATCAAGAGCCGAACACCAGCGATCGGCTGTAACGTAACGGCATCCTTTACCACTCCGGTAAGTGTATTGTTTTGTGGTAGTGGAGCATTCCCCAAGCATGCGGCAGAGCGTATAAAACTCTTGAGTACCGATCGGTGCATCGGATGGAATTCCAAGGACATCACGGCGCCGTTTTGCGTTTGTTGGTGACAATACGACATAATCGTTCCGCGCGTTGGAGCCGTTTGGTCTTGCGATACACACAGTCCGGATTCCGATGCTACACAGCTATCGAGCGGTCCGTCCGGCCAGTAACAACTCTGTGTGTGAATGCCACCGCAAACGTGACCAATCTCGTGGGCCATCATTCCAACATCCCACGACCACGTAGGGTAGTTATTCACGTATCGGAGTACATCACCGGCACAGTAGCTACCATCCTCTTGACACACACCGCCAATTGTTCGGGCAATCCCGCCCTGTCCACCGCGCGATGTAAGGAAGATGGCCATGTCCCTCGCAACGGATGTCATATTCTGCCGATACTCGCTCACAAACGTTTCGAGCAACGTGAAAACTTCTGCGTCTTCTGCATATGGGTCGTTAGGAGTATCCCAAATGCGCACGTTGGAGATAACAAACTTCACACCCAACTCTCGCTCATACACCATGCTCATTACTGCCACAAGCTGGGTTATGTAGGTTGTTGTGCGCTCATTGGATTCCAAACCCTGCCGAAGATCATAGTCGGCCTCAACCGCCAACTCAATAGTAACCGTATCATCTGCCTGAGTGTTTTCACCACCATCCTTTACGGCACGATGTGCCTCGCTTACCAGTTTGTCTAATTGCGCCGAGGCAATCTCAACAGGTGTCCCGCATGTATAGGGGGCGTCGTGGTCCCGCATTACAACGTACGATCCATGCTCTACGTCGCGGAATTGTTTGCCTACTATATAGCGCATCCCAGAAGTGTTAACCATTCCGGCCACTTCGCCACGCTCACTGAAGGTGAACACTGCCAATCCCCCGTCAGGCAGCGATGCCTTATACCAGAGGAGCGAGGCACCAAGAGCAGAATGCACCGGCCCATTGTCTGTCATTACCGTGAGCCGAGCACCCGGAGCCACAACGTTCGTTCTCACGAGATTCAGCGTCAGGTCTGCACCTTCGGGCATAGGCAGCGTGAAATTCACCGCCCTTTCCCGCGTGCGAACAACGGACCGAACCACAGCCTCGTTCACACGAATCGCCCCTTGCTGAAGGACCTGTTCGCCCCTTGCCGACGAGCGTTGAAAGATCGATAGGGTACGTTGTGCCGTGTTGTCTACAACGAGCGTCACAAGTGCGATGATCACAAGCAGCGAGCGGTACATAGAAGGCCTGGATGTGGTGTGAAAGGTCCCTTGACTCACGAACCTACGATTTCGTTACTACGTGGTCACACGCTCGGTCCGAGCATGTCTTCCGGGCGAACCCATTGGTCGAACTGTTCTTCCGTGAGAAGCCCCAGTTTCAGAGCCTCTTCTTTGAGCGTGGTTCCGTTCTTATGAGCTGTCTTGGCGATCTTGGCCGCATTATCATAGCCGATGTGGGTATTCAGCGCCGTCACCAACATCAGAGTATTCTGATTGTAGTAAGCCAACCGCTCAACATTCGGCGTGATGCCAGATGCGCAGTGTTCATTGAACATCGTGCAGGTATCGGCCAGGAGTCGCACGCTTTGCAGGACATTGTAGATAATGACGGGCTTGAACACGTTGAGCTCAAAGTTCCCTGATGAGCCACCGATGTTAACAGCCACATCGTTCCCCATTACCTGGGCGGCAACCATCGTCATGGCCTCACTCTGCGTTGGGTTTACCTTGCCCGGCATGATCGACGATCCCGGTTCGTTCTCCGGAATGGAGATTTCGCCGAGTCCGCAGCGAGGTCCGGACGACATCCAGCGGATATCATTGGCGATCTTCATACACGTTGCGGCAAGCGTCTTCAGCGCACCATGCAAGAAGACCAAGGCATCATGCGCGGCCAGCGCTTCGAACTTATTAGGTGCGGTGACAAATGGGAGTCCGGTCAGTTTTGAGATCTGCGCAGCAGAGCGAACAGCAAACTCCGGATGAGTATTGAGTCCGGTCCCAACGGCCGTTCCGCCCAATGCCAGTTCATACACCCCGTCCAACGCCATCTCGATACGTGCGATGTTGTTCGAAAGTGCCTGTACATATCCCGAGAACTCCTGTCCTAGTGTTATCGGCGTAGCATCCATCAGGTGGGTGCGACCGCTCTTGATAAGCGGAGCAAACTCTGTTGCTTTTGCATGTAGCGTATCGCGCAATGCCTTCACAGCCGGAAGCAGGTTCGACGTAACGGCTAACCCTGCGGCAATGTGCATCGCCGTTGGGAACGTATCGTTCGAACTCTGCGATTTGTTCACATCGTCATTTGGATGCACCGGTTTTTTAGAGCCCATTTCGCCCCCTGCCATCTCGATAGCACGGTTGGCGATGACCTCATTGACGTTCATATTGGTTTGGGTGCCCGAACCCGTTTGCCATACACTCAGCGGAAAATGATCGAAGAGTTTGCCTTCGATGACCTCATCACAGGCTCGCACGATCAGATCACGTTTTGCAGCATCGAGGACGCCTAGATCGGCATTCACCATTGCAGCGGCCTTCTTCAGGATTGCCATCCCTTGGATCACCTCGCGAGGCATACGTTCTTCACCAATGGCGAAGTGGATGAGAGAGCGGGCAGTTTGAGCTCCGTAATAGGCGGTCGAGGGAACCTCGATCTCACCCATGGTATCACGTTCGATGCGCATGGAAGTAGGTTGGTCTGTAGTTTGACATTTATCGACGAAGAAGGCAAAATTACGGCAATAAATCGGGGTTCCCAGTACTGGGCCTTATTCATTGAGGGTGCTGATCACGAACCGTTGAATAGCTTTTTAGATTGTCGGTAAATGCAATAATCCTCTAGCGGGTTCGGCAGGGGTTATATCGCAGGTTGATGGTATATCGTTTTGATATTCTGAGGTAAACAAAGGGGTCAATTGATGTCTGCATCCCAGACCGATTTCGGGAGTTGCTACCGATGTGCTCTTCTCTCCTGTGCGCTCACCTTCTTTGGCTTGCACGCGAGTGCCCAAGACTACGGCGTTGTTGATACCATTCGAGTTTCCGATCAACGCCAATACGTGCAAGCCTATCACGATACGGTGATGATTTTTGAGAATAGCTATGAAGGAGGCACAAACAAAGGAACGGGATTCACACGGTTTGGTAATGACGCTCAATGGGACTCCGTTACTCTTTATGCTGATTTTTCCAATCAGCCACCCATGAAGGGTTGTGTCTTTGCTGGGCGCAGAGGAAGCAATGGAGATGCACCAGCAACCTATTGGATTCTTAGAGATGCTCGAACAACTCGCATCTTACCAGTGGAAAGACCAGGTGGTCAGATCACGGTGGCAAACTTCACGCGCATACGAGTGCATCCGGCAAACACAAAAAAGATCTATGCTCAGCAGGAATACAAAGTCTCAAACGGGTATGTCACAACCACGTTTGTGACCAATGATGACGGAGAAAACTGGAAGGAGATCCAGACTCCCGTGCTGCCTAGTGATGTCGCCCGCAAGCAATGGCTGAACTTTGACTACAACTTCCCCAATCGGGTATACATTTCGGTTGACCCTAGCGGTCGCCTCAATCCGGATGCCTATCCTCGATACTACTTCACTGACGACGATGGTGAGACATTTGGAATTCAATATTTGGGAAATGATTATGTCGTCGGATATGGCATATGGAGCAAATCAGGCGGAGTGTTTGGTAGTAAGGACGTTATTAGCATCTACACAGATTCCATAGGTCTGCCGCCCGATTCTGCGGGAACGAGACATCGCATTGAGCCACCATGGCTCCAGAACGTCCAAAAGTCCCTTTTCCCGAACTATGATTCGACGAAGCAGAAGCTTGGCTATGCCATGTCTGACTACTCCGACTCTGATGGAACGATCGAGGGTCTTGCGTTTCATCCTGAGAGACCATTGACGTTTGCAGTAGTGTATCTAATCGATACACTAGTAGAAGGGAAGTGGTACAATAGAGCCTTTGTCGCAGCTACTAGGGACTTTGGGGAGAGCTGGTCGCTCGTAGTTCGTCCGACTAATATACTAGGTGGGTATAGCCTTCAACCGTCATCCCTGTCTATAGACCCTATGAATGAGGCAGTGTATGTTTCTGTTCTTAAACGCTTTGATGATCCAGTGACATCCAAAGTAACCATCTTAGGCACTTACACGATTAAGTCAACGCCTCGCACAACATCGGTTGCCGGCGAGAGCCCTGAGCTAACGAATGGCAGTTTACATGTCTACCCTAACCCCGCAACCCAAGGACTGGATGTGACAGTCGCATTCAGCAGGGATATGAGTTTGGGATTTGATGAAAATGTTGTTGTCTCATGCTCAACACTCGATGGAAGACAAGCAGTTACATCCTACAAGCAGTCTCGTGCCTCTAAACCTCAATCAACCGACTGCTACACATTGAGCACCTCCGGGCTTGCTCCTGGCGTTTACAACGTACAGGTTCAATCGCGCAACAGAACAGAAAGCAAGCTTCTTGTTGTAACGCACTGACAACGCAGATCGAACTTCATGAAACACCCTTATCTCAAGCCTGTACGCATCCTCCTCGCTCTTCCCATTCATTTGTCTGCCTCCTCGAGATCACAATGGCAACGACACCAGTAGTAGCCACAGCTGCTGCAGCCGCTTCCATTCAGGGAACCGCGAATGAAGGATTGCCGAGCGCAGCGTCTTCTCTCTACTCGCATGCGCTGGAGAGCATTTTCTCCTTTTGCGAATTGGGTGAGCTGAGTCGACTGATGTGTGTCAGTCGTCAGTGGCATTCGTCTGTACTGACGATGAGCCCTATCGAAGGGTGTGTGAGTCTGTCCCTTTCGAATGAGCGAATTGCGGAACTGTGCGCATCGGCTTTACAGCGACACGTCAGATCGATTTCGGAAATTGAACCGATTGGACGAGAGGGGTTGGCTCTTCTCACAGAGAACATGCCTCAGCTGCGACTCCTCCGCGCTGACATCAAATGTCGAGGCACTGCCGCACCTCTCTTCCCTCCTCGCCTGCAGGAGTTGGATGTCTGCATTGACGAAGGTGATTTCGACTCGCCGCTATTTCTCGAAGAGACACTCAAACAGATAGTGCGATTACCGGAGTTGACCTCTCTCTCCCTCGACTCAGACTCCTCCGTCCGCCCCCTCTCCCTCACTCCTCTCCTTCCGATGAAACAGCTGCGCATATTGAATCTGTCTTACTTCCGTTTCCCCGCTTCGCAAGAAGACGCCATCGTCGAGGTGATGCGACAGATGCCACAGCTGGAGGAGCTCACACCGCCCTATCCTATTCGCTGCTCGAAACTGCTGGCTGCGGGGCATCGACTGCAGCTGCACTCTTTCGTTGCAAGATATATACCGCAGCAAGACTGTGACGCTCTCGCATCCCTGCCGTCACTCACACAACTGCAGTTGAACTATTGCTACTGCACACATTTGGATTTCTTCAATTCGCTCCATCAGCTGCAGAAGCTGAGGCTCTGTTTTGCCGAGAGTGAGAAAGTAGAATCGGCACGAATTGTTGCAGCGCTGCACCAATGCACTCAGCTCACTGAGCTCAGCATCTCCTCGATGGGCGGTGTTTTCACTGCACAGAAACAGCTGCAGCAGCTCGTGCACAGCCTTCTGAGACTTCGCTTGCTCAGCATTCGCGGATGTTCGAACGTCGCCTCCTTGTCCTTTCTCAATAGCGGCGCACTCCCTCGCACGCTGACCGCTCTGACACTGACTGAGTTTTCT
>CALMZQ010000145.1 GCA_937870915.1 uncultured Ignavibacteria bacterium | reverse complement strand
TCTCTATTCTCTATTCGCTATTCACTATTCGCTAATCGCTGTTATCTTTGCCGTTCTGCGGAAGTGGCGAAATGGCAGACGCACCAGACTTAGGATCTGGCGGGGCAACCTGTGAGAGTTCGAGTCTCTCCTTCCGCACTCATATCAAATGTTGGCCACAAGGAGCCTGATCTTGGAACGAACCCTCATCGAGGTAGAAGCTTGTACGCGTGAAGTTCGCATGGAACTCACCGAGAGTGAGCTCAAACCGCATTACGAACGCGCCTACGAACAAGCTCAGGCCGGCATCACTCTTCCGGGCTTTCGTAAGGGCAAGGTCCCGATCCCGATCATAAAGCAACGATTTGCTCGTGACATTGAGAATGACGCGCTAGATACGATAGCCGATGCTGAATTCCGGAAGTTCGCAACGGAAGAAAAGCTACGCGTGGTGGGCAATCCGGCACTGACAGATATTCAGAAATCGCCGAACGGTGTTACGTTCACGATCCGTTTTGATATCATGCCCGACTTTGAACTTGGTTCGTATCGAGGGCTTGTTGCAGACCGTCATATCAAGCACG
This sequence comes from uncultured Ignavibacteria bacterium, assembly GCA_937870915.1. GTDB lineage: Bacteria > Bacteroidota > Ignavibacteria > Kapaibacteriales > Kapaibacteriaceae > UBA10438. Next base: position 7,645 of record CALMZQ010000145.1, on the reverse strand, counting down.
TAACCGAGACAGATGTTCAGGCAGAAGTGGACCGCATTTGTATGCGCGCCGCAACGTTTGAACCGGCAGAGCAGATCACCGGAACGATGTTCGTTGCCACGATCTCCTTGCATGAACTCGACCGCGAATCGTCGATGCCTATCATCGGGGCAGAACCACGCGAAGAACGTGTCTTCATCGAAGATGAAAACGTTGACATGCACCTACGTTCGTCACTCGCTAACACCAAGGTGGGAGACTCGTTCTCCTATGTCTCTGAGACGCAGGACGAAAATCAACAGCCAAGCAACAGTCGCGTTACTGTTACAGACATCCAAAGAGTTATCCCTGCTGAGTTCACAAATGAATTCGTGGAGATGATTACAGGCGGAAGATTCAAGACAACAGAAGAACTCCGTGCCGACATTGAACGTCAGCTCAGCGAATACTTCGAACAGGCCTCACGCGAGAGCCTCGAGAATCAGATCGTGGATCAACTTGTGAAATCTCATGAGTTTGACGTCCCAGAGCCCCTTGTCCATGCCGTGATCCACCAACTCTTCGACGATTTCAAGAAGCGTAATGAAGGGGCTCCTGGTATCGAGAACGTAACGGCACACGATGTGGAACCACAGTTCCGTCCGTCAGCCGAGCGTATCGTTCGTTGGGAACTCATCCGTGATAAGATCATTGATGCAGAGAAGCTTGTTGTGGCAGACGAAGATGTTGCCGCAGCTGCCGGACGTTTCGGCCTTCCCGAAGATCAACTACGTATGATCATGCGGCAGAACCACACGGTTGAAGATCAACTCCTAGCTGAAAAGGCTGTTCGCACGCTGATAGACTACGCCATTATCAACGACGTCATCGTCGACTCCGAACAACCTGTCATTTAGCGGAGTATTGTAGCCCATGCAAAACCAACTTGTTCCGATGGTCGTTGAGCAAACGAGCCGCGGAGAACGTGCATATGACATCTACTCGCGTCTCCTCAAAGAGCGCATCATCTTTATCGGTACTCCGATCGATGACTACGTAGCAAGTCTTACCATCGCGCAGCTTCTGTTCCTACAAAGTGAGGATCCGAACAAGGACATTTCGGTCTACATCAACTCCCCCGGCGGCAGCGTATCGGCAGGGCTTGCGATCTACGATACCATGCAGTTTGTAAAGCCAGATGTGTCTACAATCTGCGTAGGGATGGCCGCTTCAATGGCGCAGGTACTTCTGTGCGCAGGTGCCAAGGGCAAACGTTTTGCTCTTCCGAATTCTCGCATCATGATGCATCAGCCTCTTGGTGGCACCCAGGGTCAGGCTACAGATATTGAGATCTACACAAAAGAAATGCTTCGTATTCGCGATACGCTGTATGGCATCATTCAGACGCATACCGGCAAAGACTACGAAACGATCAAGAAGGACGCAGATCGCGACAACTACATGTCGCCCCAAGAAGCTCTTGATTATGGTCTCATCGACAAGATCATGGAACGTACCGCCTAAGCTTTACGTGGGTTTTCGGCGTTATGGTGTGATATTGCATGGTGGTACATCGACCGGGGGGTCGAATTAAGAGGGAACATGAGCACGACCGACACTACGAATACCGGACATCCAGAAGAATTGCATTGCTCGTTTTGTGGGCGCAGTTCTCGTGAAGTTGTAAGCCTTATCGCCGGTAAGGGGGTCTATATCTGTGACATCTGTGTGCAGAATTCGGTCGAGATCCTTAGAAAGAATCAGCCCACTCCTACACTTCGCAGCGATGTAAAGTCACTTCCGCGCCCCTCGGAAATCAAGCGCCAACTCGACGGCCATGTGATTGGACAGACTGAAGCAAAAGAGGTTCTCTCCGTTGCTGTTTACAATCATTACAAACGTATCCAAGCCGAAAACCTCGTAAGTGCCTTTGATGATGTAGAGATCGAAAAGAGCAACATTCTTCTGCTCGGTCCAACGGGTACAGGGAAAACTCTCCTAGCACAGACATTGGCTCGTATTCTCGATGTGCCATTCGCCATCGCGGACGCAACTACGCTTACTGAAGCCGGATATGTTGGTGATGATGTGGAATCCATCATCGTAAACCTTCTGCAGAACGCGGACTATAACGTTGAACGCGCCGAGCGAGGCATCATCTATGTGGATGAGATCGATAAGATCACGCGTAAGAGTGACTCCGCGTCCATCACCCGCGATGTATCGGGCGAAGGTGTACAACAAGGTTTGCTGAAGATCCTTGAGGGAACGGTTGCCGGCATTCCGCCAAAGGGCGGGCGCAAACATCCGGAACAGCCCCTTATCTACGTGAACACCAAGAATATCCTGTTTATTTGCGGCGGTGCGTTTGAAGGTCTCGAAAAGATCATTGCTCGCAGGAAACGTCCGTCAACCATGGGCTTTATGGCTCAAACTGCTGCTACGGTTGAAGAGTCCAGCGAAATGCTTCGACTTGTAGAACCGGAAGACCTCATGCGGTTTGGTTTTATACCGGAGTTCATTGGTCGTCTTCCGGTGATCTCTGCACTCGATCCATTGAGCGACGAAGCAATGCTGGATATTCTTACAAACCCAAAGAATGCGATCGTAAAGCAGTATCAGAAGCTCCTTCTTCTGGAAGGTATCGAACTTCAGTTCGAAACTGATGCGCTTGTGAAGATTGTTACTAAGGCTAAATCTCGTCGTACAGGTGCACGGGCTCTTCGTGGTGTGATGGAGGAAGTGATGAATCCCATCATGTACATGTTGCCGGATGCAGGCAATGTTCGCAAGTGCGTCATCACAAACGAAGTGGTAGAGCGCGGTGCTGCCCCACTTCTAGAACTCAGCGAACAGGCTCCGGCTCGCGGCCGCGCGTAATCGCTTTAGCAAGAACGTTGTTTAGTACCTGCCGTGTATGCTCCATGGCATAGGAGGTCACTACAAAGTTGTGCCCTGCCATAGCCACACGGTCCCGCTCGGCTTCATCTGCAAGGAGTTCCACTATGTGTGTTGCCAGTTCATCAGCTGTGTGGCCAACTCGTATCTCACGTCCGGATTCCGCACCAAGTGGTTCATGACTGATAGGAGTAGTGACGCAGGCAATCCGCATTGCCATGGCCTCAAGAAGTTTATTCTGAAGCCCCGTACCTATCCGCATGGGAGCAACGAACACACGAGTGGCAGCATACCTTGAGCGAATGTCATCAACCCATCCGGTGACTTCTACGCGCTCCGATGCCAATGCACGTACAGTACGATGCGGTGAAGCTCCGGCAATAACAACACGTGTCTGCGGCATCGATCTCCACACGATCGGCATGATGGAGTTCACGAGAAATACTGCAGCGTCAACATTTGGTGGATAGTTCATGTTGCCAACAAACGTCACGTCCTGAGTTTTTGTCTCTGCTCTTGGCGCAAAGAATGTTGTGTCTATCCCATTCGGAAGGATCGTTACGTCCCTGCCCGCATTTCCGAACATCGCAGATCTATCCTGCTCAGAGATGATGATGTGCTCGTTGAACCACGTATACGACCGTGATTCGTAGTCTTGCACTGTCCGCAGTTCTCTGCGGTAGAGAGGACGTAACAGCCAGGGCGCAGAAGTAATTCTCTGTTCAGTGCCTCGTGAGAATGCGTCCTGATAATCGATGATCGATGGCGCGTTGCTTGCACTTGCTTGGAAGTATGTTGCAGTTCGAATGAGCTGACAATACACTACGTCCGGCTGCAAGCTATCTAGAAGCTCATTCACGCGCTTTTGAGCACGAGGAGAAAGGAAATACCCCACTTGAAGGGGAAGCCCCCTTACAAACGACCGGAGTAGGTTTAGTATCCGCGCCCCAAACGATAATGGAAGCACGGTAATGGATGAGCAGAAGGGGCGTACCATTTCCCGATGCTGGGGCGTAACGGTCACGTCTGAGAGCGCAATAACATGCACCTCGTGTCCCGACGCTGCGAGATTCTTGAGATGTTGAAAGGCGCGAAGTTTATCACCCTTTTCGAGCGGATATGGAAACCGCGAGAGGATGACGACAACTTTTGAGGGTGGGCAACTCATCAATGAAGACGAATATACCCACCCTCAATGTCACGGTTATCGCACAACCACCATTGCCTGGGTTTTACGATCTCCATTTGATCTCAACTGCACCATATAGGTACCGCTTGGAAGCCCCGCAATGGTGAACGGAGTTTGATGGTCTCCTGCCAACTGTTGCTCGTTAACCAAGGTTGCAACGTGGAATCCGATGCTGTCAAAGATCTCCAAACGGATGTGTTGCGGGGTAGCAAGTGTATAACGAATATTCGCTACTGAACGCACTGGATTGGGAGCAATCGGATCGAATCGGAAGCCATTGCCAACCTCTGTTTCTGCAACGCTGGTTGGAGAGGTTTTAATCACGGGCACGGTTGTGAAGTCGCCAAACAACACCGAACGGATCACACTCGGGTCGGCTCCAAACCATTGCTCCAAGACACTGGCATAGATCTGACGGAAGTCATGCTGCATCTTCAGATTGCCATTCTCCAGATCGGTGAGACTTGGGTTGGTACCAACGATGCCGTCTTGCACCGGAATGCCAAAGAAGAACAAGGGGGCGGCAGTACCGTGATCTGTGCCAAGACTTTCATTTGACGCAACACGCCTCCCAAACTCGGAAAACGTCATCGACACTACCCGTTCGCCAATGCCAAGCTTTTCGATATCCTTTTGGAAGGCCGATACGGCATCAGAGACCTGTGTAAGCAGTCCGGCATGTGCACCAAGTGTTGTGTCGTCACCATCTACTTGAGCAGAGTGCGTATCGAAACCCGTCATCTGTACCACATAGACCCGCGTCTTCATACCACCAGCGATAAGTCTTGCAACGATCTTCAATTGATCAGCAAGCCGATTGGCCGTTGGATAGGTCTCGATGTTCTGTGCCTTATCAGCAGCAGCCTTGATTACTGTAGAGTATTGCATCGACTTGTTTTGAACCTCACGCACATAGGTGATGTTCTCCGAGGCAAACTTTGTTGTAGGGAGATCTGACCCAGGAGCATCTGAACCGCTAACGAGACGATAGAACGACTCAGGGTCCTGCAAGGCTATGCCCATGGACTGATGTTGTAGGCCGGTTAGGGCTAATCCAACAACTGCCGACATCTGAATCGCTATCGGATCGGGCATCGTTGTGTTCGGATATCCTTCCGGGTAGTTCGGATATTCTCCATTCAGATATCGTCCTAGCCAACCCGTTGTCTCGTTGATGTTGGAAGCACTGCCACTCATCCATATGTCTGTGGACCTGAAGTGCGAAAGGTTTGGATTGGGATAAGTAACGCCTTGGACGAGGTTCACTTTCTTCTGACCCCAGAGTTCATGCACTCCGGTCATCACGGGGTGAAGTCCAACATCGTCTCGTAGCTTCAATACCTTACTCTCCGGAATGGCAATGTTCCCACGAAGCCCCATATACGTGCTGTAATCACTCAATGGGATAACCGTATTCAATCCATCATTGCCGCCATTGAGCTGGATGAGAACTAAGACGCGGTCGGACTCTGTTTCAACATTGAACAAGTCATGCAATGCCGGACCATCGAATGCATGAAGCGGAATGCCGTTCATGAACATCGGAAGTGCTAGAGCTCCGGTTGTGCGCGCAAGGAATGATCTGCGATCAATTCCGTTCTTGGGTGTTTGGTTTTTCATGTTCAGCTCCTCAACCAAGTTGGAATTCCGCCATGCGGAACATGTATTTGAAAAGCCGATCAAGATTGGTCTTTACGGCAGTCCTGGCAGCGGTATTGGATTGATTGCTGGCATAAGCGTTCCACACATCGCCCCATTCATAATATCGACCGCCACTCATCAGAACCTCTTCAGCTAACATCATTCGGGTCTCTTCTGAGAATGGTACGGCGAACAGCAATTCATTGATCTGGTCGATCAATTTCAACGAATCCTCAACATCTGTGAATGTCTTTACAAATTCCGGCGTGTCTAAGATCGGCTTGCGTCCAAGTGCATTGTTATTCACAAGCAACGAGTCTGTAAAGCCATTACGAAGGGGCAATGTAGCCGTTGTTAGCCAGATACGATAGAAGTCCGGAGCTTGATAATACGCCTCCCAACCCGCTACACTCGAAGGCTCATTAAGGTCCATTTGCAACGAACCAAGTGCTGCAGGGAATGCTTGATAGAATCGGTTAACCAGCGCTGGGTCCGTAGGTGCAGACCATGTGTTAATGGTACGCATAAGTCCGAGAACAAGGTCTGCCGGGCTGCGGAGTTGCGAGCCCCGAAGACTTTCTTCAAAGAAGTGTTCCGAAGCAAGGAGCTTCCGCAGGATGGGTCCAACCACAAATCCGTTCTGCTTGAGCTCTGTTGCAAGGGGGATGAGAACTTCGTCATCCACTTCTGGTGGTACGTAGCTGTTTACAAACCAACGATAGAGCTTACCAACGATGTAATGTGCAGTAGCATCCTGTTCGAAGATCATGTCGATCATCTCGTACAGTTCGTCGCGTCCACCATTTATACCAGTACGCCCCTTAATCACCTTATTCTGATACCGAGGAGAGAACTGCTTGTCTGTTGTGTCGTGATTATTCGCAACAAAGATCGTGTTCGGATTATCTGCGAACATCGGCGGACTCTTTGGTTCATTGTCTCGAAGATCCCGGTCTCCGGCGGTAAAGACCAAATCTCTGGTGCCAAAATCTCGCCAGCCCGTAAGGACCTTTGCCGCTGCCTGAACGTCCTGTTCGGTATAGGTAGTGTAGTCTCCTTGGGCCAATTCCGGCCCCTTGCCTATCGTAAAGAGCTCCTGCAATTCCCGACCGTAGTTCTCGTTCGGACTACGCTTGGTATTTGTGTTGCCGTTGAGATACCTGAGCATTGCGGCATCAAGCGAGACGTGGCGGGTCATGTCCTTGAAGTTACCGAAGGCGTTGGCGCGCAGATAGGCAAGCAGATTGAACGAGTAGATTCCATTCTGGACTGCCGTCATCTCGGTTGCGAAGTGGTTCGACCAAAAAATCGTGAGCTTCTCGTGAATCGAAACCGGATCGTGCAGCATGTTGCGCGTCCACCAGGTCTTGGTGATCCCATTATAGTACTGGGCACCCTTAGAAATGTCATAGGCCGTAGACGTTGTTGGGTCTCCCTGCACGCCGATCACTGCAGTCTTGGTCCACACCTGACCTTCGTCCGGTACCCATTTTGACCCGTCAGCAGTATTTGTAGGCGGGATCTTTTTGGGAAGGGGCGTAAACAGCGTGTCCAGGGTCTTGCTGAGCCCGTCCGTCACCGCCTGATTCAATTGATCGTTGGTGACCCCAAAAGAGGCCCTGCGAAGCAGATGTGCCGCTTCTCGCCTCCCCCACGCTCCACGATATTCCGTAAGCTTTGCCATAGTACCCTCGTGCTTGAGTTCTGCTTCTTCCCTCATTGCTTCAAACCCGGCCTCTGTGTCGAGACAGTTCGTTGGGTTTAACTACCTGAATATACCTCGAAGAGTTACGGGGTTACTCGCATCGGCCCTTAGGTCGATAATACGGGGGTGCGTGAGGAGAGGCGTTCGATGATTGGCGCTATACGGTGTTCGTGGGTAACGAGGTCTCGTGCTGTAGCATCGATCATTCGTACGCGGCGGATATCGATGAAGGATACCCTACGTCGGACAAGGGT
>CALMZQ010000144.1 GCA_937870915.1 uncultured Ignavibacteria bacterium | reverse complement strand
GTTGTGGGCATTGGGTGCGTGATCTCCACACTATCCATAGGCGCATCCGACACATATAGACTGCTCGACCAGCTCTTTACCACCGATTCCCCGCTTTTACGAGCAAACACCCACTATTTACGAGCAACTACCACCAATGACGGGAACAGGACTGCGATTACGGGATAGCCCCCTCAAATACGAGCAGTTATCCGCAAATACGAGCAAAAAGACGCATACATGGGAAGTGAGCGAACAACGGGCCTGAAAGAGGACACAAGAAGGGGTCAGCAAGGGACTTCGAAGCGGTTAGTGCGCATGCGCATGGCATGTTGCGACGCGAACTGCATGGTTCGGATCAAGAATACATAGATCGAGGGGCTTGACCAGCATGTTCCGTGCAACAATGACCGCTGTCGCAGCACCTACGGTTACTGATCGGCATAGGTCTGGCATTAGGTATTGCAGATCTAAACACTGACGGACGGAGTGGTCAGTAGCTGACCGGACGGAATGGCAATCTAGCGTGGATTCGACAGAGGGAGAGTGACTACTTCATCCGAACGAGGCGCATTGCTTCGTTAAACACCTCATCTGGGTGGTCGGAGGTCAGAGCTTTACTGGTCGCATTGACCACTTTCGAAATGCGAAGGCCTGTCCGTTGTGTTACGCCACCGTCAGGATAGAACACGGCGAGACCCGTGAATGTCAGAAGACCATTCCCTGGGAGCGGTAGCTGTTTGATATCGCCGTCAGCGCCCGCTGTCTGACTTCCAACGACGATTGCTCCGGGTGCTGATGCGAGAACCATGGCAGTGTACTCGAGGCTGCTCTGTGTACTAGCGTCCACCATGATCACGAGCTTTCCCTTGTAGTGTCTGGCGTTCTTGTCACCGAACACGTGTGGAGATATAAAGGTGAAGCGTCCCGGCATCGTCCAATCAGCTACCGCAAACTTCGCAGAAATCGTTGGCCACGGGAGGAAGAACTCTCCAAGCTCACGTTTATCGCCTATTCCAATGCCATTACGAAGATCCACGATCAACCCGTCGCACGAGCGCATTTCGCGGCTGCGTGCTTTTAAGCTATCGACAGAAAAGAATTTCATATCGACGAGACCGTAGTTACCCGGGCCCACGTGTCGAAAGAAACGTTCAATGCGCTCTGATACAGGACTGGGACCGCCAGCACGCGAGAAGACGGGTACCGTTAGTGTTCGAGCACCTCTTCGCACCCTCACATTGACGTACGGTGAATCGGTACGAACGATCAGCCTTGCGATATCTCGATACATAGTGGAGACATTTGATGTTGGCAGATGCCGCTTCAAACTATCGACGATCGACGGCACTGACTTCCCTGCTATTGCCAGTACTTCATCTCCACGTTTTACCTTGCTGTCAGAGAAATTATCCACCCATGCGCGTGACACATAGGCCTTGCCCTGTATGAACTTCACGTCTATACATAATTCAGTAGACCCGAACATGGACATTAGGTTCGTTTGATAACCAGTTACGTAGACATGAGAATCGCACAACCATGTGGCGAGCTCGAGCATCGCTTCTTCAAACAACCGCGTCGAATCTGATTCGGCAACCCTCGGTATGAATGATGGGAGGGCTTCGTCCCAAGGCCGATCCATCATCGTCCGATACGCAAACAGATAATGAACGCCATTCCAGAATCGGAACAAGGCAAGCAATCTGTACCCTGCGTTCCGTAGACAGCTAGGTGGCGAGGCAATCTCTCCCTTAAACATATACGTGACCGTATCCTGCTCCATGAATTGAGAACACGTGTCGCGACGTGCATGTTCAACGTTATGGAGGAGTACACGCAGTGATGGTGCAATGGACGAACTATCAATCCACATGAGATCGGCCTTCAATGCCACCATCGAATCGTTCAAGGGGCTTGCCGTGTCATTCAGGGGAAATGCGCCGAGTCCCACAACCAGTGTCTCCAGATCTGCATCACGAATACTATCGTTCTTCCACTCTGGTACTCGTTCGATCATATCAAGCAATCGACCATCCCAGTATACATCTGTACGTGCCGCATTTGGATGATAGTACTTCAAGAAGCCCCATACCTTACAGAGCAATGTCAGATCTTGTACACGCTTGGCATGGACACCCGTCACCTGCATCGTAGAAGCTGGATAGTCATCAGGGTTGTACCGTATCTGCGCGGACGCCACCTGCGTGTTGGAGTGCTCAGGCACCTCGTTGCGCTGACAGGCCGTAAAGCAAACAACGATCGCTAAACACCATATCAGATGAAGAACGATGCTCGGGATCATACGCCTGATGTCAACTCAGACCGCAGCCGCTGAACATCCACTTGCCCTCTCAAGATCATGTGAGCCAACGACTCATGACTATCGAGCATGCTAACAACGATGTGTCGTGTATCAGCCGGCACATCCGCCTTCGCGCTGACCTTCATCGCACCCACAATCACTGCCTCAGCTTCGTCCGACATTGGCAATGAATCCTGTGGTACTTGTTGCGGAGCCTTCTTGTATTTGTCCGGCACGTCGTTTCCGTGTATACCTGCCTCACTACGTATCGATTGTTTCAACGTCTCATGGTCGGGAGTCATACGAAGCAATGATTGCGCCGCTCTATCCTCTGTCGCAAGCATTATCGCGCCCAGAATGTGCGCAGACGTGATGATCTCGCTTTCCAATTCTTGGGCAAGGTTGAAACTTGCCTTAACGACAGATTGAAACTCGGCAGAAGGCGATTTCATGGAGACTCCTTGGTTGCTAAAATGCACCTGCAGCGACGGAACAGCTACAATCTAGCATTGGGTTTGGCAAATCAGCATACCGGTTGATGCGGTGGACTGTTACGGGCGGAATGATGTGGTCAACACGAGCGGGATCTTCAACAGACCACGGTTTGACTGAAAGAGGCAAGG
>CALMZQ010000143.1 GCA_937870915.1 uncultured Ignavibacteria bacterium | reverse complement strand
AGCAATTGAGGAATAGATTAGCTTCAAAGAAATGAAGTCGAATCTCGTAGTTCTGTCATTGTTCGACAGATAAAAAACATAGTTATCGGATTATCTACGACGTTCAGTCTGATGTTGTCAGAGTACACGCCGTGATTCATGAACGTCGGAGTTTGGTGGATCTGTTGAAGAGTAGGCTCGCTGACTAATTTGCTGTTCTCTGTTCGGTGTTCGCTGTTCACTGTTCACTACTCGCTGTTCTGCGTTCGCTGTTCTGTGTTCGCTATTCGCCTCATCCTTGCCATAAACAATCCATCTGTTCCATAATGAAATGGATCGGCCTGGAAAGAGAATGACGAAATGACGGAATGACCTGATGACGTTTCGTCCATTTCGCGATTTTTCCCCTCGACTCCGCTCGGGATGACGCCCGCAGGCAATGGGTCTGGCACAAACTCGGGGTGGGCTTGGAGGAATGCTGCTACCACGTTCTCATTCTCTTCGGGGAGGATGCTGCATGTGGCGTAGACGAGGATGCCGCCTTCGCGGACGTGGGGGGCGTATTGCTCTAACACGGAAAGCTGTTTCTTTGCGTGACGTTCCAATGTTTGCGGCGTGAGTCGCCACTTCACCATTGGTAGACGTCGCACGGTGCCCATGCCGGAACACGGTGCATCTATAAGCACGATGTCGTAGTGTGCGATGTCTTTTGAAGATCGACGTGTTGGACGTTTCTCATCCACGGATGCCCAAACGGATCTGATACCGGCTCGGTTTGCACGTGTGGGCACTTCCTTCAATCTGTTCCATTCGATATCGTGGGCGGTGATGCGCCCCTTATCATTTTGGAGATCGGCAAGGTGAAGACTCTTCCCGCCAGCGCCGGCACAGGCGTCGAGGATGTGGTCGGTCTCGGCAGGGGCACAGGCATAGGCAACGAGCTGACTCCCCTCATCCTGCACTTCAACCATCCCACCAAGGTAGAGCGGATGTTGTTGAAGATTCACACGCTGATGAACAACAATCGCAGCAGGTGATAGGGGGCCTGCAGTGCACTCAATACCTTCGGCTGTGAGATGTTTGATGATGGCTTCACGAGTTGCTCTGCGAAGATTAACGCGGAGAACAAGCGGCGCACTCTGCATCATGGCACGCCACACTTCTGCAGCATCTGTTGGCCAACGCCTCTGAGTTGACGTGAGCAACCAATCCTGTGTGTTCACCTGCACGTGAAGGGGGAGATCGTTGATGAAGGACAGGTCAACGTTCTCAGAGTTGTCCATGAGGAGATGAGCGCCATGTACCACGTCCTCAAGTCCGAGGTGTGTAGCAATGGCTTCACTCAGCGACAACGTACGAAGTGTGTGAAAGACAAGTCCACTGATGAACCGTCGGTCCGTGCTGCCCAAATACTTCTTTGAACGGAAGTACTCCGACGCGATGGTGTCGCCCGGTTGCGGACTCTTACGAATAATGCGAACGAGTTCGGCACTGTGACCGAGGAGGGAGCTTAGCTGCATCGAAGAACGATCTTTCCGAATTGCCCCGCGGCATGAAGTCTGTTGAACGCTGCTTCTGCATCGCTCAAGGCAAATGTTGAGTCAACTACGGGCACGATCTTCTTTTCCTCTACAAACTGCAGCATGTCGACAAAGTCTTGCGAGGTTCCCATCGTTGACCCAATGATGTGGAGCTGTTTCCAAAAGATGCGATGGAGATTCAACTCTGGCACTACGCCGCGAGATGCACCATAGAACACCAACCGTCCACCCGGACGTACCACGTTCATGAGTGTGTTTACGGTATCACCACCAATAGAGTCAACCACAAGATCCACACCATCACCCCGAGCGGAGCCTGTCCTGCCGAAGGGAGGATCGAGGGGCTGAGCCCCCATCTCCACCGCCCTTGCGATCTTCTCCTCACTCCTGCTGGTAACCATCACCCGTGCACCGGCAGCGAGCGCAAACATCATGATCATCGACGCAACACCACCACCGATGCCTGTTACCAATACGGTCTCAGCCGACTGAAGAGCCCCTTGAACCATCAATGCCCGAAATGCCGTTACACCTGCCAGTGGTAGGGCTGCGGCTTGTTCATCGGTAAGATGTTCTGGAGCGCGGTGGACGTTGCTGGACGGGACAACGATCTCTTCTGCAAACGTTCCCTGGGTGGGCATACCAAGGATTGAAAACGACGGTCCCTGGGCTCGCGGGTCATCACCCCATCCAAACGACGGGTCGATCACCACACGTTTGCCAATAAGCTCAGGATGGGAAGGGGCTTCTGTCACCGTCCCCACACCATCTGAACCAAGCACAGCCGGCAGAACGATCTTGGAATATTTTCCTTCGCGGATGTATTGATCGCGATGATTCAAAGCCGCAGCGTGGAGTTTGATGCGTACCTGGTCGACACCACAAACAGGTGCAGGAAGCTCCTGGTAGTGGAGTCCGGTTTCAGTTAGGACAAGGGCGTTCATGGAGGAAAGTTACGGATATACTCAACGCCTCTGTGGTAATTTGGTCGCTACTATGAACACAAGATTGTTGACCAT
>CALMZQ010000142.1 GCA_937870915.1 uncultured Ignavibacteria bacterium | reverse complement strand
GTAGTGCCATCGTTGAATACATTCAGACACGTGTTCGGAATGAGGCTAGGACTGCGTCGGATGGAAAGCTCGACATCTTGATTGGAGATATCGACTATACCTACTATACGGGATCCCTGCATGTTCGTCGGATTAGCGTTACTTATCACGATAGTTCAGAGATCTTGGGAAGTACGCTTCGCATTGAACTTCCGGAGTTACGTGTTACCGGACTCCTCCCGTGGGATGTTATCAATGGGGGTGGGCTCTCGTTAGGAACAATTACGATTGATCGACCGGCAATACAACTACGGTCGTGGGATGCTCGCGTGGCAGGTCCTGTATCCCATCCCGACACAGCGGTGGTGAGACTACCCAAGATTCCCAATGTGGATTCGCTTCTGAACATCCTGTTTGTGCGCCTTGTACCAACGAACGTTCAGCCCCTTTCCATCGATGGTGTTCGACTCGTCGATGCCTCACTTGAAAATCAGGACGATGATCCGGGCTCAGAATATGCCGGCCGGATCCGTGGATTCTCCTTGGACCTAGGACGGATAAGCGTACGCGCAGGCCATCCGGAGGTCAAACCCATTGCCAGTGTCATGGTGCGCTTGGACGAATGGAGTCGTCGGTATTCGAGTGACCGTTTCATTCTTGTAAAGGGGCTCAACGTTACCGTTTCTGATGTTGATTCAGCACTGACAATAGACTCCGTGGAGTATCATCTCCCCACCGCCTACACCTATTCAGCTTCAAAGGTGTTGTTCTCGTATCGCACTCGACTCCTCTCAATAGGGGGCTTTGAACTGGGCCCTACACATGATGATGAAACATATTTCAAGGGCACGGCATATAACAGCGACCGCTTTCGCGTGCGCGGAAGTCACGTCACGTTGCAGGACATAGACTTTTCTTCACTAACAGCTCAAACGGCGCTACACGTTCGCAAAATCAATGTTGGGGAGTTGAACCTCGACATCTTGAGTAATCGACGCCTACGTGTTGATCCCACGTCCGGACCGGCACGTATGCCCAATGAACTCGCTCAAACGATACCATTCGTACTCGCGGTGGACAGCGTGGTTATTGATGCTGCTTCAATACGGTATGGTGAACGTTGGAAGCACAGTGTTGATCCGGCAACTCTCACGTGGAAGGGGATCAAAGTGCTCGCAACAAACCTGCGTAACACCAATGATCAAATGGAGAAGCCCCTTACCATATGGGCAAAGGGAACATTCTTGAATCGGTCAACCATGGAAGCAACATTCTCAATGCCACTCACGGCTCCGGTCTACATGCTATCAGCACGAGGAACCCTGGGCCGGTTTGATGTTACAGAACTCAACGGGTTTTTGCCCATCGCAGAGAACGTGAAGATTAAGAGTGGCGTTGCCTCATCCGCGGCATTCAGTTACACGATACGTGGACGTGCGTGTACGGGTGTTGTACAACCCCATTTCAACGATCTCGAGATCGCCATTCTGGATAAGAAGTCGAAGAAATCAAGCGGATTCTTCAATAGTCTAGTGTCCTTTGTGGCGAACTGGATTGTGATCAAGAACGACAACAACGGTGATAACTACAAGGATGGTGTGATCCGATACACACTGCCACGAGATGCGGCAATTATGCAGACCATTTGGTTCCCAATCCGCGAAGGGTTAGGAAAGGCAGCCGGGATCTGAGGTTTTCACAAAGGATGTATGAAGAAGTGGAACTGGAAGAAGATCATTGCGATCTCAGTCGGGTCGTTCGTTCTGGTTGTTGGGATAGTTGCAATCACCTACGTGTTGTTCTCCGGTGCGATCAATGAAAGCATTCGTACCGCGATCACGCAATACGTCCGCACGCGAATTACAACTGGTGCATCGAACGCTTCTCAGGGTAAGGTTGAAATTGAACTAGGCAAGATTGATTTTGCCTACTATATGGGCGCACTCGATGTGCACGATATTCGTATCCGATATCGAGACACAACGACAAGTATTGGTAAGCTGGTTGACATCGATATGCCGATCGTTCAGGTGAGGGGAATCTTCCCCTGGGATATTCTCTGGGGCGGTGGTCTTTCACTCAGCTCGGTAATGATTGCAGATCCAAAAGTGCGTTATCAAGTATGGGGAGGGAGTGGTGTTGATACTGTCGTTGTCCCAGATACGGCGCTGGTTTCTCTCCCACATATACCCAACGTAGACTCCATACTACATACGCTTATGGTGCAGGCACTTCCAACGTATGCGCAACCGTTTCATATCTCTGCGATCGACGTTGTGGGTCTCTCGTTCACGAACACGGATGTGGACCCGGATGCCATGTTCACGGGTGAGATGACGGGGCTATCTGTGAAGTTGCGTAACATATCGATTGACTCTTTGAAGCCCGCAGAACGCCCCATAGATCGATTCGAACTATCGCTCGAAAAGTGGGTACGGATTTATGCAGATGATAGGTCGGTCCTCGTTACGGGGCTTCACATTCTCGTAAGCCCTACAGACTCGATGTTGTCTGTTGATTCTGTTGCCTATCATTCTCCCATCGCCTATGCATATCAGGCTTCGGATGTCGTCTTCTCATACCGTACAAAGGAGATCACCATACGTCAGTTTGACCTTGGCCCGAGTCAGAATGACGTAGACTACTTTGCCGCCAAGAAATACAACAACGACCGTTTTCGCATTACAGGCACGCGATTGCGCTTGGGAGAAATTGACTTTGCCGCACTTACTGCACGAACAGCCTTGCATGTGAAGACCGTGGATCTTGCAAAACTCGACCTCGACATAGCGAGCAATAAGAGACTACGTTCTGATCCCGCAACTGAACATCCGCTAATGCCCAATGAGATCATGGCTACCATCCCGTTCAGTCTTAGCATCGATACCATTCGTGTAGACTCAGCAACGATCCTTTACGGCGAACGTTGGAAACATAGTGTGAAGCCAGCAGAGTTATGGTGGTCCGGTGTGAAGATGATGGCTGTACACCTCACAAATACACCCGACCAAGTGGTGCGCCCATTCAATGTTTGGGCCAGAGGTGTTTTTGTAGGACAGGCCATGATGGAAGCTTCATTTACCATTCCTCTTACATCCAAGGTCTACACGCTTACTGCAAAAGGCGCACTTGGAAAGATGAACATCTCGCATCTCAACAGTTTCCTTCCAATTGCAGATAACCTCCATGTCAGCAGCGGTGTGGCGCGAGCTTCATCGTTTTCCTTTACCATCCGTGGTCGGAAATGTGTGGGTGTTGTAGAGCCCCATTTCACTGGACTAGAATTCGAGCTGGTGAACAAGAAAACCAAGAAGACCGGCTTTTTTGACGGAATCGCATCGTTCCTCGCAAACTGGCTCGTTATCAAGAATGACAATGACGGAGATGGATATGCTCCCGGAAAGATCCGATACACTATCCCCAATGACGCTGCAATCATGCAGACCGTTTGGTTCCCAATCAGATCTGGTATAAAGAGCGCTGCGGGCTTATGAATGCAGTTTTATCTTCTTTTTATTTGGACTAAGTCCAGATAAGCGTTAAATTCGGACCATATTCGTCGCAGTTACAAGGGTCCGAAATGTCAAGGTTTCTCGCACTGGCCACGTTAGGCCTTTTTCTAGTTGGTTTCTCTGGCTGCTCTGTTGACCCCGACCCGCTCGTGGTACCGGCGGCCTACGACACAACAGCGTTCACAGCCAATGTTTCGGTGGAGCGAAACCTACTGGCAGACATGCAGACGTTGGCAACGATCATGAAGACCGGTCGGACAGAAGGTAAAACAGTGTCCATCGATGCAATGCAAGGTGCCTACGAGCCAATTCGCCCCTTTACCGGCTCGTATTATGCCAGCTATGTGGATCAATACATGGCCACTCTCGCTCGCGTAAGTGGAAAGTCCTACGATTGGCAATCAGCTCCGCCAGCCTCAACAGGAGGTGTGTATAGCGGCTATCTTTTTGATGAACACGGTTTAGAAATGGAGCAATTGATTGAAAAGGGGCTCTATGCAGCCGCCCTTTACAATCATGCTGTGAAATTGATGGGTGGTGATATCACATTGGCAACCATCGACAGAATTGTGGCCACCTTTGGAGCTCATCCATCCTTCCCGAATACAGATAAGGCCACGAACAACCCCGACAAATATGCCGCTGCCTATTGTGCTCGCCGAGATCAGAATGACGGCAAGGGGTTATACACACAGTTTAAGAATGCTGCCATAACAGCCCAGGCAGCAGTTCGCTCGGGATCCGACTATAATGGTGACAGAAACACGGCATTTACAACGATGCGTACCACATGGGAACGGTCAATGATGGCTACAGTCATCAACTACACCTATGCCGTTGTTGACGGACTCTCGGCTACTACCATTGATGATAAGACGCGGGCCGGCGCTATTCATTCATACGGTGAATGTGTTGGCTTCCTTCATGGGTGGAAATCGGTTCCTCAATCGTCTCGTATCATCACCGATGCAGAGATCAACGCACTACTCGTACTACTTCAGGCTCCGGCAGATGGACCGTATACGTCGTTCGTGATCTGGCAACAACCCGTGACGTATTTGTCCAAAGTAGTTGAAGCCCGTAGCTCATTGAAGGCGATCTATGGATTCAGTGACGCAGAAATGGAGTCCTTCAAAACGAATTGGGTAGCCGCACAAGGACGTCAATGAAGCTTTCCTTGTCGATACTGCTCGCATCTGCGATAGCTCTCATCACCATGTCATGTTCCGATGATGGAAACGGAACATCTGTGGATGCTTTTGACCGTCAGGCTATGCTTCGTGGAGTAGCGGACAAGCTTATCATCCCCTCTCTGAACGTTGTTGATGCAGAGGCTCTGCGTGTTTCTCGGCTCAGTTCAGATCTCATTGCAAACACTTCGCCTAGCCGAGCAACAATTGATACCCTCCGTTCGGCAGTCTTAGCTCTCACAAACCATTGGCAGTCAATCGTGACCTATGACTTTGGTCCTGCCGAAGGCGCTCTAGGGTCTATGGTCGAGAACATCGCAACATTCCCTGCCAACGCAGAAGCGATCGAAGCCTTTATTATCAGCGGCGATACATCCTTTCAGAATTTCCAACGAGATACAAGGGGGCTTGCTGCACTTGACTATCTCTTGAACAGCGGAACACCTGATGAGATCATCGCGAGGTTCAGTGGGGAAGCGAATGTGAACAGAAGAGTCTATACATCTGCAGTGGCAAATGCTATCTATAGAGAAATCCATACGGTTGTTACGTCGTGGACCGGTCCCTACCGTCAACAATTCATCGATCGTTCCGGAACAGATGCCGGAAGCTCAGTAAGTCTGCTCTTCAATTACATGAACATCGGTTACGAGCTGTTGAAGAACTATAAAGTGGCACTGCCATTAGGTAAACGTGCCGGACAGGCTGTTGCGGAACCAACAAAGGTAGAGTGTTTCTATGCCGGTGCTTCGTTACCGCTAGCTCGGGCACAATTCGATGCAGCCGTAGATCTGTGGTATGGGCGTACGCCAGAGGGCGACACCTTCCCGTCCTTCCGATCATATTTGAAGACCGTAGCGAATGGCGAACGACTTATCGCCGATACAGAGTCGCAGATCGCTGCTGTTGAAAATGCATTTACCACACTCGGAACCAACACGCCTTTGTCAACACTCGTTAGCACAAACCCCACGTCTGTTGAGCCCCTTTACACTGAATTGCAAAAGCTAACACGTTTTTGGAAGAGCGAGATGTCATCCCTCCTTGGTATCTCCATTACGTATAGCAGCGGAGATGGCGATTAGTTTTCGAACAACCATCGCGACGTATCTGGACAGATCGATCACACCAGCACCTCTAGCCTTGCTACGGGTGCTGTTTGGTTGTGTGATGGTGATCTCTTGTGTTCGATTCATCGCGCTAGGATGGATAGACGAACAGTACATCCAACCAACGTTGCACTTTCCATATCAAGGATTTGAGTGGGTGGTTTCGCTTGGTTCACCGGGAATGTATTGGGTGTTCGGTGTGATGACAGCCGCTGCACTGGGCATCATGCTCGGTGCTTGGTACCGGGTGAGTGCCGTTGTGTTCTTTCTGTGCTTTACCTATGTAGAATTGATCGATAAGACCTACTACCTCAACCACTACTACTTTGTAAGTCTCGTAGCGTTCTTGCTCTGCTTGGTTCCCGCGCACCGAATGTATTCGATCGATGTTTGGCGAAGGCCGCAACTTCGCGTTGAGGGTATTCCGCAGTGGACATTGGATGTATTCAAGGTCCAGATCGGTCTTGTGTATTTCTATGCCGGTATCGCAAAGATTACATCGTCGTGGCTCGTTGATGCCATGCCCCTTCGAATATGGCTGCCAGCACAATCCGATCTCCCACTGATCGGACCGCTCATGACGCTTTGGTGGCTGCCATGGGCCTTTGCGTGGATCGGAATGGTCTACGATGTGAGCGTGCCATTTCTGTTATCCCGGAAGAGCACCCGTGGTATAGCCTACCTTGCCGTGATCGTTTTTCATGGAGTAACGGGCTTGATGTTTCAGATAGGTGTCTTCCCACTCGTGATGATTGCCATGACGTTGGTCTTCTTCTTTCAAGGGGCTCGTGTGGCAAAGGATGTCGTACCTACACCGCGCTATCCCGTACTGAAGTGGGTGCTTGCCGTGTTCCTTGTTATTCAGATTCTCGTTCCGTGGCGATATCTGTTGTATCCCGGAGAATTGTTGTGGACGGAGGAAGGATATCGTTTTTCTTGGCGTGTAATGCTGATGGAGAAAGCAGGGACAGCTGCCTTTGCTGTTGAGGATAGAGCAACCGGACGCAGGGGATACGTGGACAACGGAATGTTTCTCAATCAGCATCAGGAGAAACAAATGTCCATGCAACCGGATATGATCGTACAGTTCGCACATAAACTTCACGATCACTACCAATCACTTGGAATGATGGACCCAAGAGTGACCGCAGAAGTATGGGTTACGCTGAATGGTGCTCCTAGTGCGCTACTCATTGATCCGGATCGAGATCTTGCTCGTGAAGAGCTCGGTTTCCATCGATATGACTGGGTGCGTGCGCGATGAAAATCCTCCTCATCGTTGGTGTTTCACTCTGTGCCGTGTTCGTCGCTTCGGCGCAACAGCGGTGGTTGGTAGATAGCACACGAACGCGGAAGGACACGCTCGTTCTTCCAACCGTTGATGTGTTGGATACACACGTTAGTCCCTTTCTCATATCGCGAGTGAATGACATTGAAGCGGGCGCGATCTATGCTGCAAAGAAGACTGAGCGGATCAAGCTTGAAAATGTGATCGCGAACACGGCTACGAATAACACACGTCAAACAATGTCGGGTGTGGCAGGTCTCAACATATGGGAAAGTGATGGCGCAGGCCTCCAGCTTGGTATTGGTGGTCGTGGTTTGAATCCGAATCGCACATCGAATTTCACAACACGACAGAACGGCTATGACATTTCGGCCGACCCACTTGGATATCCGGAGAGCTATTACGTTCCGCCGATGGCCGCACTGGAGCGAATAGACATTGTTCGCGGTGCGGGAGCCCTACGTTACGGAACACAGTTTGGTGGTGTTGTGAACTTCGTATTCAAGGAAGGGGCTCGTACGGCACCCCTTGCAGCGGATGCGTCCTTGTCTGCTGGGTCGTTCGGATTTGCCGGAGCCTTTGCGCGCCTTGGCGGTACTGTGGATGGCACAAACTATGTGGCGTTGTATCAGTTCCGTAGGGCAGACGGGTGGAGGCCGAACAGTGACTTCCATCAACATCTAGCTTATGCCGCTGTAACAACGAACATCACATCACAGGTGAGAGTCAGGGCAGACTACACGTTTATGACGTACCTCGCCCATCAGCCGGGTGGACTCACTGACCGCATGTTTGAGACCGATCCATCACAGTCCGTGCGCGCACGCAATTGGTTCAATGTGAACTGGAATCTTGCGTCGATCACGCTCGATTGGTTCATATCTGCACGAACATCATTGCGATCTGTGCTCTTTGGGAATCTTAGCTCGCGCCAGGCACTTGGGAATCTCGACAGGATCAACACTGTTGACCTAGGCGGTCCACGCACGATGATCGACGGAACATTTCAATCGATCGGCAACGAGACCACGATTCAACATGATCTTGTGTTGGGCGATGCCCCTTGGTCGTTGTTAGCTGGAGTGCGCGTGTATCGAGGCACCACAACACAGCAACAAGGTGATGCCTCGGACGGAAGTGGTCCGGACTTTTCATTCTCCAATCCCAGCCGACTCGAAGGGTCGGACTATCGGTTCCCAAATGACAACGCAGCACTCTTTGCAGAGGCACTCATTTCTGTTACACCGGAGTTCAGGCTTGTTCCGGGCATGCGCGTAGAACACATTACAACACGAGCCGATGGATATTATGCATTGCGTGTGAAGGATCTAGCCGGCAATCTTGTGGTAGACTCACTTGTCTACGAAGAGCAAGAGAGATCGCGTACAATTCAGCTCGTAGGACTTGGTGCGAGTTACATGATTGGTCCGATTGAAATCTATGCCAATGCAACACAGAACTATCGTTCTATTACCTTCAGCGATCTGCGCATCAACAACCCCAATCTCAAGATCGATCCGAACATCGCTGATGAACGGGGCTACACGCTTGACCTTGGCGTGAGGGGTCAGGTCTCCGACATGATCTCGTGGGATGCATCCGCATTCTATCTCCGGTACAACGATAAGATCGGAGAGGTACTGCGAAGTGACGAGGAGCCCCTTTACCTTCCATACAGATATCGAACAAACATTGCCGACGCGTACACTGCAGGTATCGAAGCCGTAACGGATATCGACCTCACAGCCATGTTCTGGCGTGGATTCGGACTGCCGGCCATTCATTGGATCATCAATGGAACTGTTCTTCAGGGCGAGTATCTGTCTTCTGACGATCCGTCTATCGATGGTAATGCCGTTGAGTATGTGCCATCCTACGTGTTACGAACCGGACTCAATGTAAAGGAAGGGGGCTTTCGGATATCCCTTCTGTTGTCCTTCATCGGCAAACAATTCAGTGATGCAAGCAACGCCGAGTATACAGCATCCGCTGTATCGGGTAGTATTCCTGCCTATTCTGTAGCGGACATCACCGTTGGCTACACGTTCGGAGCAATCAGTGTTGATGCGAGTTGCAACAACGTACTCGGCTCGTCATACTTCACCCGAAGAGCTGATAGCTATCCGGGACCCGGCATTATTCCTGCCGAGCCCCGTAGCTTCTTTGTGACGGTGAAGGCGGATATGTAGAGGATTGATATAGCTATCGCACGTCATAGTCTTGAGAGAGTACCTTCTTGCCATTGACAAACACTTGTATGGTTGCTTTGGATGTTAGGGAAGCCCTATAGGCAGAGAAGGAATTGTAGCAATAGGTGATCTTGTCTACGGCTCCATACTGCTGATCAATGATTACGTACTCAGCAGACTGCGATGACTTAACAATCACTTTCAAAGCGAACTGCTGACCAGGCTCAAGTCCGCTCGCTACGACTCTGGCTGACAACACCGTCTTTCCTGCTGGAATGTATGTAGTTATCGGTCCATTGAAATCACCCAGATAGAGTTCAATACTATAATCAACGCCTTTCATCGAAGTAACACGTGCTCGATTCTGTAGCATCACATTATGAACACTCTCGATTGTTGCCATGTCGTCCTTTGCAAATCCAAGTGCTTTTGCCTCTGCAATTGCAATGGTGCCCAGCTCATGACGGGCAAAAAGGACAGCCTTTTCAAGGATGAATCTCAACTGCCTTACCTGTTCCGACTTCTCAGGGAGCATGAGCAGGTACTCCTTCATGAACTGCCTAACAATGCGACGATACTCGGAGCTATCAACTGCTGCAACATAGTACGATTGAAGGATCTTCGCTGATACCTGAACAAGGTCGGTTTGCGCTGTTGGTGTTGCTATTTTCTGAAGGCGATCTTCGACTACATACAACGCTGTGGAGTATGCCCCATCTTCAATGCAATCATCAGCATAAGCCCGAACTACGTGGTCGAGGCCAGGATAACGATCAATGGGGCGATCTGACCAGTACTTTCGAAAATATGCATATGCAGAGTCTGTGTGACCAGCCTCCATCGCGATGCCGAGACGATAGCCTGCATACGCGGTCTGAACTAACTGACGCAATACGAGTCCGTTGCTGTCCTCCTGCGTGTGGTCATAAAAGGTCTGGAATGCCTGTTCCACAGACACGCCGCCGCCGTTTCTATGGACGATGACTCCGAGTCCAGCAAGTAACGGAAGAACCATGTTGGCGAAATGTCTCTGACCGTTAAAATATGCTGCCATGTACCGCGCATCTCTAACGAATCTGCCAGCAAGAGTTGAATCCAATGCCAAGGGTAGCAATCTGTAGTGAAGTGACCATTGATTCCTAGAAGAATCAAGAACAGTGGTCCTTAAGATGCTCTCGTAATACTGTTCATTGAACTCCTCGTCTCCGTACCTAGCTCGAAATGATGCATTGCTGGAGACCACGGATAGCAAACTCTCAAATGACCTCACTTGGTTGTGTTCATAATACTGTCGGTAGATCGAATCAATACCTAGTTCATCTACTTCGTCCTGCGTGATCAACTTGAATGAAAGTAGGTGGGCAATGAGGGAGTCTCTCATCTTAAGGAACCTGAATCCGTCTACAGGAGCTGTGAGCTCAACCGGGATCACGGTGTTCGTGTTCTTGTCGGGTATCCCACATGCTATATGTCCCGGAGAAGTATAGTAGGTGATTGGTATCCCAAAGTCATTGCAAAGGAGTGAGTAGAGCACCACAGCTGAGGCGCAGTTGTACTGCCCGCTCTCAAACACGCTACGGAGAGGAACACTCACCACATACTTAGTTAGAATTGAGTCGTGTAACACACGAAACAGTACTTCGGCCCTGTCAACTGGTTCAGTCTTGTTCTCGACGGCCGTACGAACCGTCTGGCGAATCCGAGAATATCTCTCCATGTAGACCGAATCTGATGGAAGTGGCGCAATTGAATCAACAAGAAGCAGTGACTGAAGACGTTGCTCAGATGTTGCCCCCTCAGCAATGGCAGCTAGATAGATGGGTGCGTCCTTTGTCAATACAGTGGTCAATAGGTCTCGTAGTGACAATGAGGTAATCTCTCCTTTGCTTCTGCGAAGCGAATCGACCTCAGGGAGTTCACGTATGGAGTCTGCTCTACCGCAATTTTCTACCTTCTCTTTGTATCTATCATAGAGATACGATTGCGCTGTTGCTTCACTATGCAACCGAACCTCTTCTAGATATCTTCGAGCTGAGTCACAGTTCTGTTCGGCTAGGTAGAGCCACACGTAATGACCAGCGATGATGTGTTTCGTACTAGCAGTTGCAACGGCACCTTTCTTGGGCACTTTGTTAAGGACTGCACGAACAAACGCAGTGTCTGTCATTTCGATGCCATATTTAGCAACGGTAGAGAATTCGACTCCATACGTCAATCCCGCGATCGCACGGCTCTCATCTAAAAATATTAGGAGGCGAATCTTCTTTTCGGGCCAAGAGATCGCTGAGTCTGCGATAATGTCCATGGCACGAGTACATAGAAATTCAATGCGCAGTACTTTAACACGAAAGTTGTTCTCTAGACCAGGCAGGGCCTCTGCTTCGCGTCGGCATTGTGCTTGTATCTCATACTCCTTCATGAAAAAGGCGGCCGTAAGGAGAGAATGCCAAATGCCATACATCTCAGTCGTGTAGGCTGAGTCCTTTACTGTAGCAAGTTGGGGGATCTTTTTTGAGGCCCAACTCACGTGCTTTCGTAGAAGGGAATGATCTTTGATCACAACGTTGCTACGACAGGATGAACCGAGAAGCCGTTTACAGCTCTCGTAGTCGAGTGTAGTGTCGTGATCCATGATCTCGATCAGTACTGGGGTCAGGCGAGTCAGGAGCTTCGTTGCATACTGCTCGTGAGCAAAATCAATAATCTTCTGTATCGCCTCACTATGAGACAATCTGCCGGCATCCCCCGCGCCGCGGAAGATTTGAATTGCTGTATCGAGATGTTGCAATGAAAGGGATTCATTATCCTGTATCCAGGCAATACGGCATCGTGCCATATGCAATCGTCCCGCTGGTAGAGAGGTTGCACCAAACGAACTATACACAGCAGTTCGCGCCTGTTCCCAGTATCGCAGTGCATCAGTAACTCGTTCTGGCGTGCTCGTCTTCTCGCAGAGCTCGAGAAGCGCTGACCACTCGATGAGCCTTCCGTCAGCAAAGAGATTGGTTTCCTTAACCGAACCGTCCTCTAAATAGGTTGTCCACTCTCCGTCTTGATAGTTGTCAACGTAACTCCCTCGAGACTTGACCTTACCGCTCTCATAGAACGTGGTCCAGGTACCGACTCTTCGGTCTTCATCGTACTCGCCTCTGACCGTGATTGCTCCAGAGATAGCATACTTCGTGTATGGGCCTGAGCGCTTGCCTCGGTAGAACGACTCGTGGGCCTCAATTGAGCCGGATTCCCGGTACACTTCAACAACTCCATCAGGTACCGACAGCTTCCCAACCCGAATCAGATTCCCCTTTCGGTATAAAGAGCCACTCCTGAAGTAATCGGTGAAGGGACCGGACTCTATGTTGTCCTTGTATGTAACGATTCGATAGAAGGGTGCCAATGTTGAATCTGTACTCTCTTCATAACTACGGGTTAGCCAGACCTTCCATAATCCCTGACGCCCCAAATCATCTTTCACGTTCTTTGCGTCTTGAGCAGGCAAAGCAACGGCGATAAGTCCCACCAAAATCAAAAACGCGAGAATTCGACGTATTGCCATTGCACCCCTTCATCCGCTATTGAATGTACCCAACCCAAATCTACGACAAGAGCCGTTGGATATCCGATTGAGGACAACCAACGGCTCAGGCAGTGTAGAGTTAATCAGGTAATCAACCAGATATCATTCCAACGGTGTCTCCACCGTAATCAGCACCGTCCGACAGTAGAGTCTGCCTTCCGGAGTTGCGTTGTCGTAGAGAAGGTCTGAACTGCCGAATCCTTTGGCGCGATCGGCGGGGACTTTTAGACGACTTGCTGTTGCGTCCGCTCTTCGTTGTGATAACTTCTGATTGTATTCGGCTTCGCCCGAACGGTCTGTGTGACCTTCAACCGTAACGGTCGAGTTGGCAGCGATCCGTTGTTTGATGATGGCAATAATCCGCTCGTGAGCGTCGGTGAATTCAGACTCGTTGAATCCGAAGATGATGAGGGTGAATTTCTCGATACGCTTGTCCTTGCGGACCACTTGCTTTACATCGATCTCGCTACCTACGGTGTCCCTTCTTTGCCCATCCTTGTCAACAACCTTTATCGTGTATCGAATTGGTTCATCTGAGGAAGGGAGCGATCCCAGTTCACTCCCAAGATTCCAATCCAAGGAGGACTCTAGGTCTGAGCCGGATCCGCTGAAGGTCTTGAGATCCTTGTTTCCTTGGCGAGCCACGATATCCCATCGTTGAACGCCGGCCTCTGAACGTATGTTCTGATTGAAGCGAACAATTGGCGCACTGGACGTACGCGTGGTGTCGGTGAAGAACAATGGCTCGAGAATAGACTTGTCATTGGCCACAATCTCTACCCGACGGTTCTCTTCGATTCCGTCCTGCGATGCTGAGTTGGATGGTACTTCCGGAAGATTGCGCTCTTTAACGGTGAGGCGTGATGGCGAGATGCCCCATACCTCAACAAAGTACTTCTTCACACTCTCGGCGCGAGACCTCGACAGTGCAGTATTGCCCTTCTCAACGCCAACATTGCTATTACATCCGATCAACGTAAGGTTTGCTGTTGGTGTGCTTCGAAGTTTAAGGCCAACAATATTCAACATCTGATAGTAGATCGGCATGGTGCCCGCCCCATTCAAGCTCTTGATGTCAAACACATCAGCCTGCGTTGATGATAGCTGGCGATAGCGAGAAGGGATGGTGGAACTCGAATCATCGAAGAACACATAGTTCAACAATGCATAGAGGTTTGTGGACACGATGTTTGTTACCGTGATTACGCTGTCCTTGATCTTCTGTCCGTTGGCGTCAATCAGATCCACACCAATACCGCTCACAGCCAAGACCGGAAGTACGGGCGGCGGTGGAGGCGGTGGGGGTGGCGGAGGCGGTGGCGGCGGTGGGGGCGGAGTTGGTATGACCCACGTGTTCCATTGTACAGAGACACCTGCACGGATAGAACCCATGCCCCATTCCTGTGTTGACTGTAGACTTGTAACTCCAAGTGTATAGGTGAATTCCGGCACGATGGACATTGATTTATCAGACTTCATCGGCAATTCATACCGAAGCCCAAGGACAATCCCCGCATAGATCGATGACGCATCAGGTATCGAGCCACTATACACAAACCGTGTCTTCTGTCCATTCTCAAAGGTGGCATCCGAAGGTGACTCAATGCGTTCTTCTTGATCGAACGACGTAGTCAATCCAAATCCAATTGATGGACCGATAATCGCATTGAGATCTCCCGCAACACGTAGTTGAAGAAGGGGCTCAATAGTCGCAAAGAGTCGCGACGTGTTTAGCGTATGAAGGAAGGTCCCTTGCAGTTCCGTTCCATCGGTATTGACAAGAGTGTTTTCTGTTGCGGTAAGTGTACCGCCGGCACCCATAAGACCTATACGACTTAACAGACTCAATGATGAAGAGAATGCGTTATCGTAAAGTCCACCAACGGAGAAGCCGAATCCCGTTCCTGTTGAATAGGTTGGACAACAACTCGGAATACCCGGGAGCCCCGTGATGTCAGCGGAATGCAGGTTTATGCCAGCGCTCCCATATGCACCAAGGGAATATTGTCGGTAGGGCGTTGAGTCGAATGGTACATCTGCCTGTTGGGCAGATGTCTCATGCTGCAAGATCAATGAGAAGGCGCAGATCAATAGCGCAAATGAGTTTTTCATGCACATCTCACTTGCTGATCATGAATGGAAGGGAGAAGAGCTCGTTTGGCGTCATAAGTACCAGATAGTAGGAGCCGGATGCAACCTCACGAACGTTCATATCCACATCTCTGCTACCAGGCATAGCGTCGATCTCATCGAACACCGTTGCGATCTCGCGTCCAACGGCATCGATCAGGATCATACGTGTTGGACCGCGCTCGATGAGTACGGCTTTGATGGTTGCTGAAGAACGCACCGGCATTGGAGACACTCCTGTGATACCGGCCGAAGGACCGCGCTTGATCAAACGTACAGTATCACCATCCTTGCAGATCCCGAGGGCTTGAAACACACCATCCCGCTTCTCTGTTGCGATGGACGATGCGCCAACCCACTCAACGCTGTCAAGGGTAAGGCTGGTGCGTTCCGCATTACCAAGCGTAACGAGAAATGGCACCTCTGCCAAAACCGCCACGCTATCTTGAACGGTACCGGTGATAGTAAGAACACAATCGTCTCCATCTCTTACGCACGGGAAGGGGCTCTTATTCACCAATACTGTTGCATTGTAGCGCAGTTTGATGATGAATCCGCGTGGACCATAGGTAACAAGTCCCTTGGACGTAGTAAGAAGGATCTGAACCGTAGTTGTCTGGCCGATTTCTCCTTCTCTATTGGGCACTGCTACAACGGTCCCGCCCGTTGAGCTGCGATACCAAAATCCGATGTTGTGTTTCGATGAACCGGAAACAACACGTCCGGTAGCGGCTTGTCCAACCGTACCACGAAGCGCCGATGTAGGAGTGGCTATACGTGCACCTCCACTACCAACCACGCCTCGCTGAAGCTGTTGAGCGTGTATAGAGAATGAGGCACACACAATGAAGATGGCACAAATGAAGGAGTGCAACCTTGTATGGTTGACCATCATTGTTGCACCAAGGACACGTTGAATGTCACGTTGGCTTGATCGAGCGCACCGGCTGTTGCATTGAACAGGCGTACACGAACAACACCTGCCGCACTAACACGGGCACTTGCGATCACGAGTCCGTCCAAGAGTTCTGCATCGGGTGAAACAGATACCACATCTCCAACAACAGCACCTGCAACCGCTAGGTCAAGACTGGCTGCCGTTCCTGCTCCAATGTTCGGTGGGTCGATGGCAACGGCGCTGGTAACGATCGTACGTGCAGTTGTTGAGTTCACAATGTTTCGGAAGGTGCCACCATTCTCCGAAACTTGGAATCTATTGAGTCCGTTGTCGAAGTATAGTTGTCCCTGGCCAGCTGTAGGCGTTACCCAGCCGCCTTGCGAATACCCAGCCAATATAAGTGCACCCGTTGCTCTCAAGGATGCCCCTTGACCGTTCAAACCTTGGAAGACAAATTCCCCTCTACCATTCTGCGTGAAAGCATGGTATCCGAGATAACCCCAATACTGATTATCGTGTGAGAATCGGAGCCTTACGAGGTGTTGAGAGTTGCCTGTGTTGTTTGAATACAGATCTAGATGCTGTTCAAAGTCATTGAATCCGGCTTGATCCGTTGCATTCTTGTAGAGAACTAATCGTGCACTATAGATCCCGGTAGCATCCGTATTAAAGCGTCCAAGTTCATTGTACGCACCACCGCCATAGTGACCGAATGAGATGTCGTCATTCAACTCCCCTGAGTGGATCTGCAACGTACTTGCTGCAATGCTGAAGCCGTAGGTGGAACCTGATCCGCTGTTATGCCACAGACTGATCTTTTGACCAACATTGTTCGCAAAAGAGAGTGGAGATTGTGGGTTCGTATTGTTGATACCAACCTTTGTTGAGGTGGTAGCACCGTTTACTCCGGCAGTTGCACCTAAGACAAGTACATCACTACCGGATGCATAGGCACGATGACCGAGTGCTGTTGAGTTCGTCACACCTACGGGTACTTGGGCGTTATAGCCAATAAGCGTGTTGTTGCCCTCGGTTGTTATTGTATTGCCGGTGTTGGTGCCGATGAGCACATTCTGTGATGCTGACGAAACATTCTGTCCGGCATAAGCGCCAAGAGCAGTATTGTTGTTCCCATCAGCAAGGTCATTGAGGGCAAGTATGCCAATACCGGTGTTCGCACTGCCGGTCGTTAAAAGAAACGCGGCAAATGCTCCCATGAAGGTGTTGTTACTTCCGGTGGTGAGTCCGGATTGTCCTTCGCCAGCAGCCGTACCAACATATGTGTTCCCATCGCCCGACGTATTGTAGCGGGCAGAACGGGTTCCCACCGCCGTATTCCAGTTACCGTCCACCTGCGACGTACCAGCACCCGTACCAACAAACGTGCTAAAGAAACCGGTGTTTGTAGTGTTTGTTGTATTCCCAACGAAGACGTTATCACCTCCGCCAGTTGGACCCCTCCAAAGGAAGGTTTCACCGCCGATGCGATAGGAGTTCGCATTCTGGATGTTGACATTCCCTGTTGCGTTGAGTGCGGTTGCCGTTCCTGTACCTGTTGCCGTTGCAACAAGTGTGAGAGCAGTCGCATTGAGGTTGCCTGCGGCACCTGCAGAGGAAGTGATCACAGCTCCACTCGCCGCCGCATCAGGTGCAGCCGCCAAATACGCTACGTTGAAGAGGAAATTGGTTCGTGGTGTAGCCGAAGCCTGCGCCGACGTAGTGTTATACAGGATACCTGTTGAACCGTTGAGCAGTGGGGTAAATGCCGATGCATTCTCAGATACAAGGAACTTCTGTTGAGTATTGTCAAAGTAGATCTGTCCTTGTCCTGCTGCGGGTGTGAGCCAGCCACCAGGTGTGTAGGCATTAAGGATGAGACCTCCTGAAGCATGGAGCGTAGCTCCGCCATTGTTAAGGCTCTCAAAGACGTATTCACCTCTACCATTCTGCGAGAATGCGTGGTAGCCAATGTATCCCCAGTACTGAGACGATTGGTGGAATCGTATACGGTTCATGTTCTGTGATAGTCCAGTGTTAGGCGAGTATAGTTCGAGATGTTGTTCAAACTGACTCGCAACAGGGGTTGCATCCTTCATCAATTGAAGACGTGGCTGACCAGAAGCAGCATCATTGTTGATGCGGGCTGACTCAGAATATGTTCCGTTATGCATGTTGCCAAAGGAGATGTCGTCTAGATTGAAGCCGGCATGGATCTGAAGTGTAAACGCCGCCATCGAGAATCCATACGTAGAACCGGAGACTTCATCACGCCATAGACTTACCTTTGGTCCAACGGCATTTGTGAACGAAAGCGGATATGCAGGTGCGGCATTACCAATCCCTACTCGTGCATTGGTTGTGTCGTAGAACAAGTTGCTGTTCCCACCGAGCGATGTTGGTGTTCTCCACCATGCGATCTGCTGCGCAGTGCCATTGCCGGATAATGTTCCGGCAGATTGCCACGATGCATTCGTCCCGTCAGTTACCAATGTTCGCCCGGCATTGCCGGCTTGTGTTGGTAACAGGTTGTTCAACGCTCCACTAGCGGTGCTAGCTCCCGTTCCGCCTCGATTGATACCAAGTATTCCCACTGTTGAAACGTTATTCAATGCCGTCATGATGTTTGTACCGGCATTTGCAGCAACGGTAGGATTCGGATACGTGCCCGCAAGATCACCACCGGCGGCACCACCCGGTGTTACTCCAACGATGGGAACGTTGGTTGCTGTGGTAATGCGACCGGCAGCATCAACGGTAATCTGGCTAACGCTCGTAGCGGTACCGTACGTGCCAACCGTAACGCCGGTGTTGCTCATCTTTGCCGACGTAACGGCACCATCAATGATCTTTGCGGTGGCTACGGAGTTATCCGCGAGCTTCGATGTTGTAACGGCGTCGTTCGCGATTGTCGGATTCGGATACGTGCCTGTTAGGTCACCACCGGCTGCACCGCCCGGAGTTACGCCTACGATAGGGACATTGGCGGCTGTCGTGATGCGACCGGCGGCATCTACCGTGATCTGGCTAACGCTCGTAGCCGTACCGTAGGAGCCTGCGGTAACACCGGTGCTACTCATCTTCTGCGAGGTAACGGCACCATCAACAATCTTCAACGTTGATACCGATCCATCTGCGAGCTTCGACGTTGTTACTGAACCGTCTGCGAGTTTCGGTGTTGTTACAGATCCGTCTGCGAGCTTGAGTGCTGTTACGGAAGCATCTGCGAGCTTCGATGTTGTGACGGCGTTGTTGGTGATCGTCGGGTTCGGATAGGTACCCGTTAGGTCACCACCGGCTGAACCACCCGGAGGTACACCTACGATAGGGACATCGGTAGCAGTAGTGATGCGGCCTGCAGCATCAACGGTGATCTGGCTTACACTCGTAGCAGTGCCGTAAGAGCCCACGGTTACGCCGGTGTTGCTCATCTTCTGCGAAGTAACGGCACCATCCACAATCTTCACTGTTGATACCGATCCATCAGCAAGCTTAAGTGTAGTTACAGAACCGTCTGCGAGCTTCGGCGTTGTTACAGATCCGTCCGCAAGTTTCGGTGTTGTTACAGATCCGTCTGCGAGCTTGAGTGTTGTTACGGAAGCATCTGCGAGCTTCGATGTTGTGACGGCGTTGTTGGTGATCGTCGGGTTCGGATAGGTACCCGTTAGGTCACCACCGGCTGAACCACCCGGAGGTACACCTACGATAGGGACATCGGTAGCAGTAGTGATGCGGCCTGCAGCATCAACGGTGATCTGGCTTACACTCGTAGCAGTGCCGTAAGAGCCTGCGGTAACGCCGGTGTTGCTCATCTTCTGCGAGGTAACGGCACCATCAACGAGCTTTGTTGTAGAAACCGAGTTATCTGCTAGCTTCAACGTGGTTACTGATGCGTCTGCAAGTTTGGAAGTAGTAACCGATCCATCTGCAAGCTTGGATGTTGTTACTGCACCATTCGTGATTGTTGGGTTTGGATAGGTACCTGTTAGGTCACCACCGGCATTGCCTCCTGGCGGAACACCAACAATAGGAACGTTCGTTGCCGTTGTAATGCGACCTGCTGCATCAACGGTGATCTGGCTTACACTCGTTGTAGTACCATAGGAGCCCGCGGTGACTCCAGTGTTACTCATCTTTTGCGATGTAACGGAACCATCAATGAGCTGGGTTGTAGAAACCGAGTTATCTGCAAGCTTTAATGTAGTTACGGAAGCATCTGCAAGTTTCGGCGTAGTAACCGATCCGTCAGCGAGCTTGAGTGTAGTTACAGAAGCATCACCGAGTTTCGCTGTGGTAACAGCGTTGTTGGTGATGATTGGATTAGGATACGAACCCGTTAGGTCACCACCGGCGGCACCTCCAGGCGGAACACCTACGATTGGGACATTGGCTGCAGTGGTGATGCGACCGGCAGCGTCTACGGTGATCTGGCTTACGCTTGTAGCTGTACCATAAGAGCCTACAGTGACGCCGGTGTTACTCATCTTCTGCGATGTAACAGCGTTGTTGGCAATCGTTGGGTTGGGGTAGAGTCCGGTGAGGTCACCACCAGCAGTGCCACCCGGCGGAACTCCAATGATGGAGAGATTTTGCGCTACGGTAATGCGACCAGCAGCATCAACAGAAAATTGCCCAACAGATGTTTGGGAGCCATAGAGTCCAGGAACTACACCGGTGTTGCTCATCTTCAGAGACGTAACAGCACCATCGGTGATCTTCGGTGTGGTTACCGCATTATCAGCAAGCTTGGAGGTTGTTACACTGAGGTCCACGAGCTTCAATGTGGTGATCGAACCATCAGCGATCTTCGATGTGGTTACTGCGCCATCTGCGAGTTTAACTGTAGTAACGCTCAACGATCCGAGCTTTTGTGATGTGATCGCTGAGTCTCGAACGGATGGATTAGGATAGGTTCCCGAAAGGTCTCCACCTGCTGCACCACCGGGTAGTGTGCCTGCAATGGCGATGTTTCCGGCTTGTGTGAGCCGACCGGACGGATCAACGGTGAATGAAGCAACTTCAGTTGCCGTGCCATAGGAGCCCGGGGTAACACCGGTAGTATTGAGCTTCTGCGACGTTACGGCACCATCGGCGATCTTTGATGTATTCACCGAACCGTCTGCGATCTTCACCGTTGTAACTGCACCATCGGCCAACTTTGCAGTTGTGATAGACGCGTCGGTAACCTTAGACGTGGTTACTGCACCGTCTGCCAATTTTGACGTGGTGACATTCCCATCGGCGATCTTTGGTGTGGTAACTGCGTCATCAGCCAGCTTTGGGGTTGTGACTGATAGATCTGCCACCTTGGTTGTGGTGATGGCCCCATCAGCAATCTTGGACGTTGTTACCGCTGCATCTCTGATCTGTGGGTCGGGATATGTCCCAACCAGATCGCCCCCTGCAGCTCCAGAAGGAGGAACAGTGATCCCCGGCGCGAGTTTGGCCTGGGTGATGGAACCATCATTGATGCCGATCGTGGTGCTTGGTCCTGAAGGCGACGTTATGCCAATGATTCCATCCGTGTTCGCCAATGTCTTTATACCATCATCAGTGGAGGAGATGGTTATGGTTTGCCCAGAGGCTGTAACAGTGGTTGCCCCCTGACCCTGCATCGTTAGTGCACCCTGAGCCCCATTCAACGACAATACAGCACCTGTTGCATTCGGAGAAAGGGATGTAGCCGTTGCGGCCGATACCGCTGTTTGTGCGGCAAGTGCATACGGAGCTGCAGCTAGACCAATACGTGGAGTGTATTCGGGGTTTCCTTGCAGTGTGATCCCCAAATAATATGGCTTGTCGAAGGGGAGGATAAGGGGCGTTACAGAACCCAGTGTTACCTCGAACACTCCTTGAAGTGTGGTGGCATTCTGTACTTCAGTCCAGAGTGCTGTACCACCCGTTGGTGAGTCGTATATGGCAAATGTCAGCGACTGTTGCCCGTCAGCAACGGGATCATTGGCCGCCGTTGTCAGAAGTCCCTGATACGAAATTGTCCGCGGAATCTGTGCCGATGCCGTGCCCACAGCAAATAGAATCGAGACTACAACTAACGCGCGGCGGAGGAAGGTAGACACTTCCATATGGCTCCCATAATGATAGTAAGGGCCCTGCCCCCTTGGCAGTTCCCTTTGGATAGGCTGCAAACCTAAGGTGACTACGTAGAAATTCGCACATGATGCCGAATTTTAATATCAGCTATATCTGTCCGAAATGTGACAAAGGTCATAGAAGCGGCATGTGTTCACCCCGAACTTGCGTGCAGTACTTCAACCTAGGAGGTTCCCATGGAACGCAAACACATCGCCATCATCGGCACGAACTTTGCCGGATACACTGCTGCGATAGAACTCAAGGAATTGGTTGGCGACAATCACGATGTAACCGTGATAGCCAATACGCACAAGTTCCTTTTCTTCCCATCTCTGATCTGGTATCCATTTGGACTTCGCGAAGAAGAAGACATTACGTTCGATGTGCGTCCTATCTATAGCTCTCACGGCATCAAGTTCATTGAGGCCGAAGTTGAACGTTTTGATCTTGATGCGAATCTTGTTCTGATCAAGGACCACGAGCCCGTACGGTATGATTATGTGTTAATCGGAACAGGCCCAAAGGTTGACTACGACTACATCCCCGGACTTCGCGAACACTCTCACTCCATAGTTGGCCTTGGAGTTGCACAAAAGACACGTGAGGCTTGGACTTCCTTCCTCAAGGATCCGGGTCCTATCGTGATAGCCTCTGCTCAGGGGGCTGCATGTTTCGGTGCTGCATATGAGTTCCTCTTCAACACACGCTATCAAGTGGCAAAGAACCACATCAAGGACAAAGCGCCGATCACCTATATCACCTCTGAACCATTTGCTGCACACTTTGGTATCGGTGGCTTTGGAAACGCACAGAAGATGTGCGAGTGGATGTTCAAGACGTATCACATCGATTATAAGCTCAACTCCGTCATCAAAGAAGTCCGTGTAGATGGTGTTGAACTTCAGAACGGTGAGTTCTATCCTTCGAAATTCACCATGATCATGCCTCGCTTCCTTGGAGTTGATGCAGTTCGTAACACACCCGGTCTTGCCAACGCGAATGGCTTCATCGAAGTGGATGATGCCTATCAACATCCAACATACAAGAACGTTTTTGCTGCCGGCGTTGCCGTCCACATCAAGCCCCCTATGGAAACAGAAGTTCCCTGTGGTGTTCCAAAGACTGGTTGGCCAACAGAACAAATGGCAAAAACAGCTGTGAAGAACATCGTTGCCGATATCAAGGGACTCCCACTCAAAAAGGAGAAGTTCGATGATATGGCTGCCTATTGCATCATGGATACCGGAAACATGGGCATGATGATCGTTGGTGATCATATGCTGAGTCCACGAGAACACTCCTTTATTATCCCTGGTCCGGAAGCACACCGGGCCAAGTTGGCCTTTGAGAAGTACTTCCTTTGGAGTCGCCGCCACGCCCATGTCTGAGGATTGTGACTCCGTCACAGAAACAGAGTCAGCCCCATCCATACTTTCGTACAGTAACGGTTACCTAGTACCGTAACTAGTAACTAGTAACTAGTAACTGGTAACTAGTAACTAGTAACTAGTAACTAGTAACTCTGTAACTCTGTAACTCTGTATCTCTAAGGATCACATGCTCAGCTTTCTCAAAAACATGATGGGTGGAGGCAGCGATGATATTGCCGAAGCACTTCGCAATGGCGCAGTTGTTATCGACGTGCGCACGCCAGTCGAATTCAGCGGTGGACATGTTGCCGGCTCTAAGAACATTCCGTTGAATGAACTCCCAAACAAACTTAGTTCGATGCCATCATCGAAGCCGATCGTATTCTGCTGCGCTTCGGGCGGACGGAGTGGTTCGGCCACAGGATTGGCCACGTCAAAGGGCTACAAGGCTTTTAACGGTGGTCCGTGGACATCCGTAAACCGCCTGATGGCAGATATTCAGGAGAACAAATGATGCGATTCTTCATGCGCGCCATGCCGGTGTTGCTTTTAAGTGTTGTCCTTGTTACGTCCACGGCATGTGGACAGACGAGGAAGAATATCAACGTCTCAGAAGCAAAGGCGATGATCGATAAAGGGGGCGTTGTGGTCCTTGATGTACGCACACCAGATGAATATCGGGCCGGGCATCTCAAGGATGCTAAGCTTGCGAACGTCAATGATGCAGGCTTTGATGCAAACATCGCCAAGCTCGATAAGAACAAACCGGTAGTTGTCTATTGCGCCGTTGGTGGACGTAGCGCTCGCGCTTCGGATATCATGGTGAAGAAAGGCTTCAAGAACGTGTACAACGTTTCGGGTGGCTACAATGCATGGTCGGGCGCGGGGTTACCAACTACCACGAAGTAAGTACACTCTTCATGGTGCTACTCGTGCTGATGCGAATCATATAAACGCCATGAGCAATATCCGCGAGGTCGATCGGGACAGTCAGCTGTCCTGGTCGACCTCTTTCGTGTATGCTCTTGATCATTCTCCCCTGCAGTGTCATCACCTCAACGGTCACATCGTCTTCTTGCCTCAACGATACGTCAACGCTGATTCCGGCTTGCGTATAACGTATCCTCACCGATGATGATCCCGGCTCAAAGAGTCGATTGCCGTTCTCATCGCAGATGCCAAGTACGCGGTATACGCCGTTCTCCAGTTTGAGATCTCGGTCCAGAGGAGCCCCTTGCTCATCGAACCAGACAAAACGAGCGATAGAGATGATGGTTGAATCTTTGCGTCCAAGAACAATCGTTGCCGGTATACTTCCGATCACGGAATCTGTGCCCGACCATGTACCACGCATGATCACGGTACCGTCCGCAGTTTTCTCTCCTGCTTGCGGAACCACTACAGATGGCTCAAAGGTCAACTCTGCCTCAAACCCAAGAGTTGCACCTCCCTGTAGCATGCCATTCACACCACGCATTTCAAGTGTAAAGGGGCGCCTGTCTCCGGGATATCCGGAATCACTGCGAATGCCTATCACTGGGCCTATGCCGGTGCCTAGGACGGTTACATCATACGTTCCGAGTCCGTCATCGGTCTCAACTTCCAACAACGTTGATACGCGTCCGATGAACGACGGGACAAAACGAAGTACAAGCCGTATGCTGTCGCCCGGTGCAATAACACGTGGAGCTGCACACGATACCTCAGCCCCTTCTACGATGCGGAACGGCAAGCCAGGCGCATCCAAAAGACACATGCGAACGATCTGCGTTGGGCTTGCAGATACACTACGTAACACAACCACCGTTGAGTCAAATGTCTCTCCGATAAGATGAGTCCCCATGTCAACGCGCTGTCGCACAAAGGCCAACGTTGGCTCTACGCCAATTCCGGTAAGGGTGAAGCTTGCAGTATCTCTACCCACATAGATCTCACATGATGCAGTTCGTACGCCAAGTCCGGAGGGAATAAAGGTGATCTCTCCACGGGATAGGGACGGGGCTCCCAATGTACCCGGAACGTTCTCGATGGTCACTCTGTAGTCCGAAGCATTGATTCCGAGAATTCGGATCGAATCTGCCCGCAGCCTGAACGCTGTTGCATTGCTTACGAGGTCAGCAACCGTTGAGTCCTTACGCTGAGTGACGCGGACTCTACCCATGTCTACGTTTTTTGCCGTTGCACGAGGCCAAACGATGGAGAAGAGTGTATCGGACACATCGGATATGGTTGTTGGACCTGCCGGACCGAGACTGCGGACGATACCGGCGCCGAACGCGGAAGATGTAGCATGCATAAGAGTTGCGCCGGCAAACCTACCATGTGAAGGGGCATACTTCGGCCCGAGCGATCCACCTACACCGGTGATGGATGTAAGAGAACTCGCATCAAAAATCTGAACCGGTTCCGCTCTATTGCTGTGAACCACCACAACCTGGGTGCCGAGAGGAGATACCGAAACCTCATTAGCCGGTGCGTCGAGGTCAACCTGCAATGCAACACTACGCGTTGGTACATCAATGAGCGAAAGATTGTTTGCACTCGCGGCGTAGAGCTGTGTTCCGTTAGGATGCCAGGCAATACTTGTGATGCTACCATCGATGATGTTGTTCACCGGTATCGGAGGCGGAACAATACCCGTAACCATGTCTATAGTGCGAATGCTGGCGTTGGGTTCAACGATGGAAAGGAGTGAGCCATCCGGACTCCATGCAAAGTCAATCACCTCGCCAAAAGACGATGGATAGGTAATACCTTCCACAAGTGATGGGATGGACACTCGTGTTACACCAACACCGCTTCCAACACCCAACAATGCATCGTCCTCCGGATCGAACTTGAG
Source organism: uncultured Ignavibacteria bacterium (assembly GCA_937870915.1). GTDB lineage: Bacteria > Bacteroidota > Ignavibacteria > Kapaibacteriales > Kapaibacteriaceae > UBA10438. The sequence goes on along the minus strand of CALMZQ010000142.1, from coordinate 13,009 downwards.
CACGTAGACACCACCACCAATCACGGAAGTAGCTGGTGGTGTACGAACGTCATCCAAATCATATAACGCCAAGGTAGAATTGTCGGACATTGCAACAAGGAAGCGTCCACTTGGACTCAATGCAGGTACGATCAGCGGATCGATAGGATCGATCCGAAATGCCTGCTCTGGTCTGCGAGAGGCTATGTCCCAGATCCATGCCCAGCCCCCTTGAGACACAGTAACGAGTCTGGTAGCGGAGCGGTTGAGCATGGCGTTGAGGATTACATCTACATCATTGGTAAAGGCCGCTGAAAGTGGGTCGGGTGACACAAACGACGTGGTAATCGATCCGCTCCAACCAAGAGCGATCACATCATCATAACGTGCAACGCAACGTCCCGGACGACTGTAATGTCGCAACGGAGTAAGACTGGATGTACTTGGTATCGCAGAGTACATCTCACCATCGCCACAAGCAGCAAGAATGAGGCTGATGGCAACGTTGTCGTTCCCAAAAGAAACATCAACAATGGGAGCGTTGGTTGCCGATACCTGAAGCGGGATAGTGGTGGCAGAACCATCAGTTGGATCGAGAGTATAGACCATACCGTTTATCGTACCAACGGCGATCTTATGGTGAGCATGATGAACATCCACAGATCGAATGGCATCGCTACCTCGCGTCAGTTGCCAGATGTTGGTACCATCAGATGCACGTATACACCGCGTTACACCATCAAGTGTGGCCACCACGATGGAATCCGAACCTATGCAACGCATGGCAACGATTGGTGAACCAAGTGAGACGATCACGCGTTGTAGCGAGCCCGTGGTATAGTCCCATTGAATGATCCTTCCATCATCACCGGCAGAATAACACCACGACCCGACACCTGCGAATTGTACGGCGCGCACAGGAGAGCCATGCAGCATAGATCGAAGCGTCATCACATCATCATGTACAGCACAAGTGCCATCCACGGAACCAGTTATGATCCGAGATGGTTGCGTTGGGTCTCCTACCACGTCGCAAATCGTATCCGTATGTGGTTGCCACACTGCATCTATACGCGAATACCCCTGTGCTCCGCGTGCTAGGAATCCATACGCGGTTGCGATAGCGATAGAACCGCTCCACGAATTTGAGGGCACTGTTGGCATTACATCGATCGCAGTGCATTCATACGCAAAAGCAAGAAGAGAGTCGGGAAGGGGCGGGGCAGTGGATGTAACACGCGCAAGACACTGATCGGACTCCACACGTGGAATAGGTGCCCATGGAACTTGCGTGCCTATCACGCCACGCGCAACAGGTATCCACGAAGCCCCGTAATCGATCGTTACGTCTACATCTACCGGACGAGTTGTGTCTCCGCTTTGCCACGTGATGATAGTATCCGAGCCAGCTAGAAAGACCTCTTTGCCGTTGGGATCGGTCACATCAATATCATACACACCGGGTGATACCGTTCGCGATACACGGATCACCGGCATCTCCCATTCACAAGCCGGATCTACAAGCTTGAGTCGGGTTCCAATGAGCCCCCTACCATCTGATGTATAGGTGATCGTTAGGTCAATGGATGCCCCTTCTGTGAGTGTAAAGGAGGAGGGGGCTACTGTGAACGCGGGGTCGGGCGAATAGACAGAAACGATCGTGGCCGGAGCTCTCCGCGCCGTAACACGCACGATGGCTGAGCCGGTAGAGCCACTGGGGAGTGTTGTGAACCGTACAACATCGGGAGAGACAATGAGCTGCCGTTTCTCAAACCATTGAGCTGGGTAGTTGATTGTTATGGTATCTACGCCACGCACACCATAGGTGATCCGACGTACATCTGCAGCAGGACACAATGGCCATGCGTCCCAGGTAACGGTACATGGCTCTGCGCCTTCGACTGTTGTGACAAGTGAAGCTGCAAGTGCTGTGGCCATGGAGTCTGTCACAATACCTTCAAACACGCCACCACCGGTTGCAGCGGCAATGGTGCGGAACGATTCAACGATGCCGGTTGTTGACAGACCACGTTCGGTCATCACAACAACAAAAAATCGGATGTTGTTCTGTGTGCAGATGTCGATAGAACGTTGGATGTCTTCATTTGACATCGACTCCCAAAACGCATCTGTCACAAGGACGGCAGCACGAGCATTGGAGCCACGCGAGGCAATGGAGAGTAGTCCGTCATCAGCATCAAGCAGGTGTTTTACGAAGTCGTTGCCACCACGCGGTACAACAGTTGAGATTACATCTATGAGGCGTTGGGAATTTGTCGTGAAATCAAGCAACGTCCGAGGCGCTTCATCGCAAACCTGCAGAGCGATGTCTGAAGGGGGCATCGTTGTTCCACGAACGAGCGCTGTACAAAAGTTGCGGGCAAGGAACATCACCTCAGGTGGGATATCACGCGACATGGAATTTGAGATGTCGATGCTTAGAGCAATCGATGCCGGGAGCATTTCCACAGGTTGCGGGCAGTCCAGCCGCAGGTTCTGTACCCGCACATCTTCCTCCCATACCTGGAGGTCGGCTAGCGTGGGGCGCAGTGTTCGTCCAAGCGCATCAGTAACAAGGAGCTTTGCCTCCATTGCCGGCCACGGTCCAATCTTGAGTCCAAATGCGTCAATAGATTGCGCACCGGCAGACACTGCCAGGACGAACATGAAGATGACGTATACGATGGGCCTACTGCGCACAAGAATTCCGACCATTTGGAAGGGGGAAAGTTACGGTGTTCGGCGGACTGTGATCACGTCACAAGAAGTCTTCCGTGATCAACCGTAGTTTGCATCATGAATGACATTCTGAACATCGTTACCAACGCCTACTCAGGGTATGCAAACTACCTCTGGAGGGAGATCACGGTACCAAGTTGGCACAACTACTTCTGGTGGCTGATCGGACTTTCTGTGGCTGTGTGGATCTTGGAGCTTGTAATGCCCTGGAGAAAGGGCCAACCCAAGATCCGTCAAGACTTCTGGCTCGACGCATGGTATATGTTCTTCAATTTTTTTGTGTTCTCGCTTATCGGGTACGCTGCCGTATCAGATGTGGTGGTCTTCATGATTCGTTCGGGTGTAACAGCCGTTACCGGCATCACATCGTTTGAATGGATCGACGTACGAGCTCTGCCCGGGTGGTCGCAGCTGCTGATCTTATTCATCGCACGAGACTTTATCCAATGGAATGTTCACCGGCTACTCCATGCATCTCCTCGGCTCTGGGAATTTCACAAAGTGCATCACAGCGTTGAGCAGATGGGTTTTGCCGCACACTTGCGCTACCACTGGATGGAAACCATCGTCTATCGTACCATCGAATATCTCCCTCTGGCCTTCTTTGGTTTTGGACTCCAGGACTTTTTTGCCGTCCACATTTTTGCCCTTACCATTGGTCACCTCAACCATGCAAACATTGAGTTGCCGATCGGACCATTGAAGTATCTCTTTAACTCACCTCAGATGCACATCTGGCACCATGCCAAGGACCTGCCGGCGGGGAGAAAGAGCGTGAACTATGGCATCTCGCTCAGCGTGTGGGATTGGATGTTTGGGCAGGCCTATATACCAGAAAGCGGACGCGACATCCCCCTCGGTTTCGAGGGGGTGGAGTCGTATCCGCATTCCTTTTGGAGTCAGCTCGTGGCTCCATTCAAACGATAAGCCCCTTATCGCGTGATCATCAAGAGCTGACGAAGTAGCGTAGTGCCGTCAGTTACCACAAGACTATAGAAGCCGGGTGGAAGGTGGCCGAGCGACAACGTGAAGGATGTTGGAGAGGTTGGAACGCTCGTTTGGCGTCCAACGTTAAAGCCTTCTACATTGTAGACGTTGACCACAGCCAACCCCGACAACGTGAATGGTGTTGTGACTGTAACGAGGTCCGATGCCGGTTGTGGCGAAACACGGAGGACGTTGGTATACTCTTCTTCATCGACCGATGTTGTGCCAACAAGAATCGTTGCATCGCTTGAGGTTGAGCTCCCACAGGCAGAGCCGATTACGCACCGGTACGTACCCTCTTGTGCCTTTGTGAGTCCATTTAGTTCAAGGGTGTCCGCTGTTGCACCGGAAACCAATGCTCCATTGTGGTTCCATTGATACGTGAGTGCTTCGCCATCTGCCTTCACACGTAGGATTACAGAACCGCCTTCGGCTACCTTATCGGATAGTGGTTGGCTTGTGATGATCGGTTGCGGAGCAACGTTGATCACAGCTGCCGTGCTTGTAGACGTACCACAGGACGTTGTTGCAACCACATCATACGAACCTGCATCACCCACCTGCGCAGACGGAATCGTTAGGATACGTTGAGTGGCACCTGCTATCGGAGCACCGTTTTTGCGCCATTGATACGTGGCTGTTGTTGAAGCTACTTCAGGCGCAAGTTCAATGCGAGAGGAAGGACAAAACGCGGCAGAAGTGGGCTGCGATGTGAAGGTTGGTGCAGACTCAACGGCGAATGGAGTGGAACCGAGAGCAGCGTGACCATTGGTTGATGTTACGCGCAGGAGAACCATCCCGGAATCAGGTCGTTGTGACGGTACGCTCCAGATATAGGACTTTGCTTTTACTCCGGAAGCTGCAGACATCCACGTGAGTCCATTGTCTGTTGAGTAGTCCACACCATACGTGGATGTAGCGGCGATCTCTTCGGTGATCCAGGAAATCGTTACTTGCGATCCCGTACAGAACACAGAACCCGCCGCAGGGTTGCGGAAGGCAAGTGTTCCGTAGGCCCACTTTGCAACCCAACCGTCGGTATTCGCTGCAAGCGCTTGTCCCGGCAATGTAGAGGTTGTTATACCGGCAAGAAACACATCACCACGCACATCAAGAGCCATCGATGTGGATTTGTCGTTACCCATCCAACCCATAACGGTTGAATACAGAACTTCCGAAGACGTAACGGTAGCTAAAAAGACATCTTCAGCGCCAAGCGTGGTGTTAGATGTGCCGGCACCGGCCTGGGGTAGATCTGTGGATGTTGTGCTGCCTGTGAGCACGATATTCTCTTTTGCATCCAATGCTGCATCACCAGCCTCATCATTTCCCGTGCCACCGTAATACAGACAGCTGTTGAGGCGCAGTCCGTCAGGGCTAAGCCCAAAGACAAACACATCGGACCGTCCACGATATGCCGAAGCGCTTCCCTCGGGGAGTGGCAGGTCTGAGGAGGTTGTTGTGCCAACTACCGTGATACGTCCGTCCTTGCTTGCAAGAACACGGCGTGCTTTGTCTTCTCCCTTGCCACCGAAATACGTAGAGAAGGTTAACAAACTCTCGGAGGTGAATTTCACGATGATTGCGTCAGTTGCACCGCCATTAAATTCTACGTCATACGGGTTTGAGCCAGACTCTTCCCAATGCCCGCCATAGTAGTAGTCCTTTTCATCCGGAACCCATACGCGACTCTTTGCTGGGAATGTTTCCAGCTCGTTTGAAGCTGTCCATCCACCAACAACGGTGTTGCCAGATTGGTCTATAATGATCGTCGTAAATGCATCATCGCCCGGACTGCCGAAATATGTGAAGTGCTCAACATCAGCACCGGTCTTCTCGATCTTGATCACAAAGGCATCCCAGCCGCCATTGTGTGAAAGGTCATATCCAACACTGATGGAAAGCCCCGATGTAGAGCGCGTCTGGCCACAGATAAGTACGTCGCCCTGAGCGTTGCATGCGATCGAGTGCGGAAGGTCTTCCTTGTTCCCAGATAGGTATTTCCCTGCGAGGATGCGTTTGAGATCCGATGAGAACCGGAAGACAAAACCATCAACCGTACCGGAGTATTTGCCGCCCTTGGCAGCAGACACAGGCAAGTCCGTTGAGTTGGTTTCGCCCGTTACCCAAATATCGCCAAGGGGGCTAACCACAACCGATCTCACTACTTCGTTGCTGTCACCGGCAACATAGGTCCATGCAATGATCGTCTTGAGGTCCGGCGTAAGACAGGCAACAAAGCCATCAGTACCGGCTGCTCCATTCGGAGTGGCTCCACCGGATGGAATCTCGATATCAAAGGAGTTCGTAGATCCGGCTATCACAACATTGCCCTGTCTGTCCAGCATCATCGATGTTATCTCTTGTACTCCGCTTCCGTGGATCGAACGTGCAGAAACCAGAGGGTCTACCGTGAGTGCCTCAGATGAATTGCGATCGGAAACAACAAAGCCGATCTCGGAGCCCCGTGCAAGGGGCTTTACGGAACGTTTTTGGTCGGGAGTAATGGCATAGGCAGCCAGACCTGACATCGCGATCGAGCCGAGAGACGTGGTATAGGTAAAACCGTCCGCTGCGGCCGAGAGGTCGCTGGCCCCGGTCACTGTGAAGAGTGGCGAAGGAAGCTGTGTTCCCTGGTCAACCAATACGTTGTAACGAACCGCACCGTTCTCCCAGACATACTCTACGTGAATGCCAGGGCGAATATTCCGAACGATTACAGACGTTGCTGTTTGAAGTACAGAAGAGCTCAAACCGGCCTTCTGCATGGTGATGACGGGGCTTGAAGTGGACGTTCGAACGTCGAGCACCGGAGTGCCGCTGGCGCCTATCACGTTAAGGGTAACGGCATGGTGCTGCTGCGTCCCCGAGGCACTCTTGCCAAACTGATCAAGGATCATTCCGGTCTTTGTGATCCACACCGAAACATCGTTCGTTGCAGCTCCATAGAGAACACTTGCGGGCCACTGACCTTGATTTGCAATAAATACCTGCGGTCGAGGCAGTGAACTGCCAAACATCGCTACGGGTATGAATAGCGTAAGGAATATCAAGCGGAACATAGATCCTCCCGTAATGAAAAGAGCGCGGCACAAGGCCGATGTGAACCCCAACTGCGGATAAAGCAAAAATGACGGCATTGGTTACAGAGGAATAAGGGTGTAACTCTTTGGAGCCCATCGTCCATGTAGTGCAAAACACCTACCTATCTCGTGGAACCTCGTGAGAATCTTTGGCGCTATTGCTGTCTTGCTCATCCTGTCCGCCCCAGCTGTGCTGGCAATTCCGCAGTACACCCTGATGAGTGGGAATAGGTGCGCAAACTGCCATGTGAATCAGCAGGGGGCCGGCCTACGGAACGAGCTTGGATGGTATTCCATGATGGATGAGAGCATCGTCAAGCCATCCTCGATAGGTCTCGGGGGACTTTTTGAGCCCCTTCAACAGAGTAATCTGACCTTGAACGAGACGTTCAACTATGGGCTTGACCTACGAGCGCAATCGTCCAGAGGTATTGATTCTGGCTCCACCCGCAAGACCTTTCCCATGCAGGTTGCCATGCACGCGGCGTGGACACCGCAGGAGGGGATAACGGTTGAGGGTACCTACAATGCCGGTCCTATACGGTATGATGGGCAAACGTCGTGGTCGGCCTCCGTTCTTGCTCAACCAACCAAGGACTGGCCACAGCTTCGTATAGGGCATTTTCAGCCATCGATGGGAATGCGTTATGACGACCATTCGATGATGATCAGACAGATCGCCGATAATACGGCATATGCCCACCCCCTTATCGCACCGAACTACGCAGAATATGGTGCAGAGATCACCTATGCTACTCCAACGTGGCTGAGTCTTTCGGCTGGTGTGTTTGATATGACCAATCTGGCCAAGGTAAACATCAACGGGAGGCAGATCACTCCCGGGAGTGTTGGCTATAGCGGACGATTGGTGGTGAGCGATCATAACACATTCACATCGATCACGAATTCATACGTGGGTGCCTCTGTGCTGGCTGCCAATTCGATGACCATGACGTCTGTCTTTGCCGGCGTTGGCCTGGAAGATCGCGTGTCGCTCATGGGCGAAGTTTTCATGATGCACTCACAAGGACTTGCCGATACACGCAATGCCATCGTTGCACTCATGGTAAAGGTGTTTGACGGAGTCTATCTGGAAGGTCGTGCGGAACAGGCAACCCTTACCTCCATAGCCCCTACAGCATATGAATCCACAGTTACACAGTGGGTGATTGGAGCTCAAGTGTTTGTGTTGCCGTTCCTCGAGATCCGACCCGACTACCGCATCGTAGAGACAGGTCAGTCACCGCAGTTGCTCGACCAGTACAAGGCAAAACGCTGGAATGTACAGATCCACATCTTCTACTAAACACCATCACGTCACCAACTAACGAGAGAGAGAACACGATGTCACTCCCACGAACACTCATCCTCATCGGCCTTGCACTCACCGTTGCAATGGCCTCGGTATGGATCACAAACTCCATTTCCTATGGAGACATGTTAATCTATTCACGTGACGGACGTCCGGTTGTGAAGGAGGAAGTAGACGCCTTGTTTGGCACCACTGTCCGCACAACAACCTATGAACCCGGACAATGGATGGGGTTGTTGGATGTAGCTTTCCCGTTTGGCGCTGCTCCATGGATGGCATTAGGTATGGGGCTTTCCTTTGCCGGTGTGATCTTATCACGCAGACGTAGCTCTTCCCACCAGGGTGTGGCTCGAATTGCATCCCTGGCACTTGTGGCAACGCTGGCATTCTCGGTTTCAAATGCAGCCACAGATGCAAAGGTTGGAGTATCCGGGAAAAGGTATGTGAAGCTGAACAATGCTGTACGAACCAATGAACTCACCTTTGTCAGCAATGCACCGCTGGAGAAGATTGAAGGTTCTGCATCAGGTATTGCCGGTGGTTTCATGATCGATCCTGCAAACCTTGAAGCAACCGCTGGCACGATTACCGTTACCACAAGCTCCATGCAGACCGGCATGTCAAAGCGAGACGGCCATATGTTGAGTGAGGAGTGGCTAGATGCGGAACATCATCCGTCGATCACCTACGTGGTGCGAGAGCTGCGAAACATCTCTGTGGTGCAAACGGATGGTGCTAAAGCAACGATCAAGGCTACTGCCGTTGGTGAATTCACCATGCACGGTGTAACCAAATCCATGGAAGCAAGCGTTACAATCACCTACGTTCGGGCAAGTGATGCAACAAAGGCTCGCGCGTCTGGTGATCTTGTTATGCTCGATGCACGATTCACTGTGCCGTGGAGTGATTTCGGCGTAAAGGGACGCAAGAGCTTTAACGACAAGGTGAGCCAATCGATCGAGATCCATGCTTCACTCTTCGGTAATACGGGAGACAAATGATGGACACTCCGTCACCTCGACAGGTCAACCGAAGAGCGTTTCTTGATGTCTCTCTTCGAAGTGCCGGGATCGGATTGTGCGGTCTGGCTCTCACTGCCATTGTGTCTTCGTGCGAATCCGATGATAGGATCGTTGCTCCCTCGCCTTCCACTGGCGACAAAGTTGACGTTGATGTAACCACAATTCCAGAGCTGAATACTGTAGGCGGTGCAGTGCGGAAGGCTTTTGTACCGAACAACAACAGTCAGCCGGTGATCATCATTCGCACCGGTGAAGAAACCTTTGCTGTTTTTAGTGCTGTCTGCACTCATCAAGGAACACTTATCAACGTTCCAACCAACGGTTCGGATAGAATGATCTGTCCGCGTCATGAAGAGGAGTTCTTAGTATCAACTGGCGAACCACAAACGGATACGGCTCCAACACCACTTCAACGGTACACTACGGCATACAACCCAACAACGCACATCCTTCGAATAACGTTCTAGAAAGGTGCTGTAGTTTGCTAACGTGACCAGTAGCCCCCTTATCACACTTTTGCTGAGTATCTGTCTAACCATGGGTACTCAGCTTTCCGTTGCTCAATCATCGGTTGGTGGAACGTATATAGGGGGCTCGGCAACTGAACAGGATCTTGTTGTTTCATCATATACGAACGGCGGTGTGTTGTGCATCTACACAACAAAATCGGTGGATATCGAAACAACCTCGGGTGCTTATCGCACCACGCCGATTGGTGGGCGAGATGTGGTACTCGAAAGGCGAACAGCTGAGGGAAGGCGACATGCAGCAACATATGTCGGCTCAAGCGCGGATGATGAAGCGCTGTCGGTAACGTCAGATCCGGACGGAAGTGTGATCGTTGTTTTTCGTACAACAGGTACAGACTTTGCTTCTACTGCAACTGTTGAATACGATGATGACGGAACAAATCGTGTTGTTGTAATGCGGCTGGATTCAACTCTGTCAACAGTGATATCCTCTCTTCAGTTCGTTACAGAGAAGAAGCTTCACGTGAACCATACAGTGGTTCGAAGCGACGGATCCGTGGTGATGGCTGGGACAACTGACGATGAAAAGATCCAGACATCGCCAACAGCTATGCAGGCTATTGCAGGGGGCGATGACGATGGCTTTATGCTCGTGCTCGCGCAAGACCTACGATCGGTGCTGTATGCTACGTATGCAGGGGGCGATGCAGATGATGAGATTGTTCGCGTTATCGCACTGAGTGATGATGAGTTCGTGCTTGTAGGGTCAACAAAAAGTGCCGACCTTCCGGGCGCACCTGTTGCGGAGCGTGACCACAGAGGTGCGAGCGTGCAGGTTATGCAGATCTCCGGTGGACTCCTGCGAACAACCATGATTGAAGGCGATGAAGATATTCGTCCGGTTGATGCCCAACAAGGTCCTTCCGGAAGTGTGATCATTGGTGGAACAACGGAGTCAGCTCTATTGCCTGCTACCGTGGGCTCGTACTCTGCAACGAAGGCCGGAGCCACCGATGGTTTTGTGAGCATTGTTGATGCTGCGGGAACAGTCATTGCCTCCAGCTACCTCGGTAGTTCGGACGCGGATACTGTCCGTTCTCTCTGTGTAGACGAAGACGGCAACATCTGTGTGGCCATTGAAACATCCGGCTCGCTTGCCACTACTACAGATGCGATGCAGTCCGGTCCCCAGGGTGCTATCGATGCCGCTGTGTTCATCCTCTCTGCGGATCTGAAACACATGAACTATGGAAGCTATGTTTCGGGCTCTGGTCTTGATATGCCTCGGTGGCTGTCAACAAATAGGGATGCTGAGTTTGTTCTGTACGGGCAGACGACATCAGAGAATCTTCCGATTGGACTATCGCCGGAACGTGCAGCACCAAACGCGGGTGCCATGCCTGACTGCTACATGTTGCGTTGGAGTCCACTCCCTCAGATATCGATATCGCCAACACTGATCTCTTTCGATACGGTGTTAATCGGTCGGTCGGGATCCGGAATCATCAGGATAGCCAACGAAGGCCAGTTGCGAGCGGCTACTGTGGAGTCAATAGTCTCCGTAGCGGGTTCGAATAGTGTTTCGTTTTCGATAACGCCTCCATATGCAATCGGTCCAAAACAACAGGTGGCTGTAACGGTGCGCTGGGCGCCATCGACTGTTGGAGTCCTCGTTGACTCAGTGTTGATCGTTGTTGATGGCGATACGTCAGTTGTTGTCCTTCGTGGTGTTTCGATCGATTCCGTTGTTGGACCTAGGCCAACGCAGTTGAGTCTTGTTGATGTAGATGCAGGAAACATTGAACTCACATCGCCACGCCCTCTCTCAATGACGATCGTGCGGAGCGGACCTTCTCTTGTCCGTGTAGATAGTGTTGTTGTTGAGCCGTCCGGAATGCCCCTTCTCATCGTAGGATACCCGAACAACATTTCAACGGACACGTCTTCTATTGAGCTATCCTGTGCTGCAATTGTTGAAGGTGTTGATTCGGCAGATGTTGTTCTGTACTACAACGGAACGCAGAGTAATGCACGTGTTCGGTGGAATGGAGTAGACTCACGTCAGGCAGATGTAGTGATACTAGCACCTGCACCGGATACAGTGTTGCTAGATACTCCCGATACCATTCGAATACCTTTGAAGAACCGAGGTGATCGTTCAACTACGGTGACAATAGCCGTTGAAGATCTTGTGCCCGATCCGGCATGGATCATTGGACCATCGATATCAGCAACTACGTTTACTCTTGATGCAGGTGCCGCAGATACTGTTCGTCTTGCAGTCCGCGCCAAACAGCTCGGGGCGCATCAGCTAGTATACAAGGCACGCTTTGGAACGCGTCAATTCGAGCAGTCGCATACTATCGTCTCCGTTCTGCCGACACCCGGATTTGTTGTGCAAAACGTATCTGCGGGTACGATCCCCGTAGGTTCGGACACAACTGTTTCTCTGAGTGTAGTGAATCTGTCATCTGTTGCCCTTCGTATCGATAGCATCACGTACTTCGATCCAGGCATCACGATCCCAACTCAGCCGATGCCGGTGATCGTTGCCGGTGGATCCACGTGGACGGTGCTGGCAACGATCTCGCCGAGTGATACAGGCCTGCGGTCGACGCTCTTTACTGTATGGACGAGCACAGTGATATCTGCGCAAGCAACGTTAGAGTACGTTGGAATTCGTCCACCGGATTCAGCTCGAGCTGAATTGGCCGTACTATCTGGAGAACCGGACACCATCAGAGTGGTTGGAACAGCAACGCATGTTGTACGTGTGAAGAACATCGGCACTGCAGATATCATACTCGATTCTTTGAGCATTCTGGGTTCCGATACAAACGTGTCCTTGGGTCCTGTTGAGCCCCTTCCCCAACTACTACAACCCGGCGATTCCATCATAGTAACGTTGATGATTGATGTTCAAACGTCGCAAAACATCACAGCTATCCTCACGGCGTATGGATCAACGGATACAGCAGTTGCTACCATACACTTCTATGCAGTAATCGGTGACACATCAGACACCACGGATCCCGAGGATGATACGGTTCAGGTGCGATTGATACCTCCATCAGACTCCATCGATATTGGTGACAGGATGAGTATTCCCGTCACGATCACAAAGGGGGCTGAGTGGTTGCGCTCCCAGGCTACGACCAGAACGCGAGTCTATCTTGCATTCAGAAGAAGTGTGCTTGTCCTAGATGAAGCTGCAGTAGACGTTGGAACAGACAGCGTAATGCGTCGTGTGACGGTGGAGAGTGATCTTCCTCCACAATCTGATACGATTGCCACCCTCACATTCACGGCATGTCTTGGTGATTTGTCGTGGTCTGATGTGACGATCTCCGCCGTGGAGTTTCTGGCCGACACAGGGTTGGTAGCCTCAACGATCAACCCAGTGAACATTCGTCTTAC
>CALMZQ010000141.1 GCA_937870915.1 uncultured Ignavibacteria bacterium | reverse complement strand
AAGATCACTTCCGCTTCGGAGCGCCGATGGACATTGAGCTTAGAGTAGATGTTGCGGACGTGCGTTCGCACGGTATCGATGGACATAAACAGTTCGTCAGCAATTTCTTTGTACTGTTTACGCTCAGCGAGCTGAGCCAGTACATCACGCTCTCGATCCGTTAGGATCGCAAGAGCGCTCGGCTTTGGTAGATCCGATAGGTAGTTCATGATGATCCGAGCAACGGAGCCGTTCATCGGCGCACCACCTACATAAATCTCCTCCAGTGCGTCGAGAAGACGCGCTGGGGGAGTTGTCTTGAGGAGGTAGCCACGCGCACCAGCCATGATCGCCGAGCGCACGTTGGCATCGTCATCGAAGTTCGTGAGCATGAGCATCTGCCCGGGTACACCTAAAGCCCTGAGCCGCTCAATGAGCGTAATGCCAGAGATTCCCGGGAGGCCTATGTCGATCAAGAAGACATCGATCATGCTTATGCTATCTGAGGCGAGGAGTGCTTCAGCAGAACCATGCACATCGGTGCAAACAAAACGCGGATCAGCCGTGATACGTTTGGCTAGACCCTTGCGCAACACAGACTCATCTTCGATGATTGCAACTCGAATAGATCGTTCATTTGACATAGTGCAATATCCTCACTTTATTGGCGCCGACTACGACGTAGCTTCATGCGATGCGGGCAATGGGGATGGCCAGGGTAACACGCGTTCCCAAACCAGCCTGGGTCTCGACAGACATTGTGCCACCAAGTTCTGCCATGCGGGCCTCAATGTTAGCGAGCCCTGAGCCATGGCCATTGCGAGATGTATCATAGCCCACTCCGTCATCTCGGATCTCCAACACCAGATCGGTGCCGACTAATGTTGCAGTCATTCTCACCGTAGTTGCCTTGCTGTGCCGCACAATATTGGTAGCACACTCCTTCAAAGACAGGACGATGTTGCGTCGTGTCAGCATATCTGCCGGCAGATCTTGTGAGAACTGCTGGTGATAGCTAAAGGCGATTCCCTTGTCACTGAATAGGTCAGAGATCTTATCGCCCACGTAGCCCAGTGCATCTCGCAGTGATTCGTCGGTCGACTTCATCACCCACACAATTGAGCGAACGCTATCGATCACTTCGCGTGCTGTGTCAGCCACCACCTTGGCTGATTCGGCGGCCCCTTCATCAGTTATCGAGTTTTCCGACAGTATCACAATCTTTGCCAAGCCGGTACCTACGTCATCGTGCAGATCCTTTGCGATCCGCAATCGTTCGTCATGCAGCAAACGCTCTCTCTCATGCGCCTCGGTCTCGCGCCGCTTGGTAACAAGTACTGCAACGCCCCATACAATTGCGGACAAAGCCGCGCCGAGTGCAAGAATGAACCACCAAGATTGCCAGAACGGATGCTGGACGTCTACTCTGATGCTGGTCGCTTTGCCCCATTCACCACCCTTGTAGTGGCCTTGTAGAATGATTGTGTACATACCCGGAGCCAACGAGGAAAACTGCAGATCGCCCGTTTGACTTACGATCCAAGTGTTGTGCTCACCGGATACCTGGTAGCGGTACTCGATCGGTGATGAAGCAGAGAGCGCTATCGCAGAGACATCGACAGAAAGGTTGTTGGCATCGTGATCGAGCACAATCACGCGGGCAGCGTCGAGCTCTACCAGATCACCATCCTCATTTGCAGTTCGCACGCCGTTTATGACAAGTGAAGGTGCAGGGGGCATCAACAACTGCTCCAACCGGACTCGGTTCACACCACCTACACCGCCGAAATACACAGTGCCCTGAGCCGTTCGTAGCCAAGACCATGAATTGAACTCCAATGACTGTGCTCCTTGCGAGACGCCAATCATCCGCTCAAGTGTGTGCGTGGAATGATTCCAGATCACCAGCCCTGCGTTGGAAGAGATCAATAGACGATCATCGGAGACAGGTATAACGGCATAGGCCATGTCTGAAGGCATACCAACGCGTTGATCGATCACGCGTTGATGACCATCCGCCAGGTTTATGATGCGCACGCCGCCATTCCAAGTTCCAACAAAGGCTGTGTTGCCTGCAACAACGACACTTCGGATAATGTCGATAGACGGCCAGGCTACCTTCACGTCTGGACATCTGATGTAGGTGTATGGACCATTGAGTGGTCCACGAAACAGTCCCAGCTCTGTACCAACTAGATACTCATCCGTGCTTCCGATCCGCACAATCGCACTAACATATATCTGGCACTCTGTGATCTCGCTGCGATGATGAACCTCTAACCAAATTGGTACCTAGGTGTTTATGTCAACCAGT
>CALMZQ010000140.1 GCA_937870915.1 uncultured Ignavibacteria bacterium | reverse complement strand
AGCGTCAGTGGCATACCACGATAGCGTGGTGATCTACGAAGATCAACCGGGTATCGCCAACGCTCCAGCTCGCGGATTCACGCGAAGCAATCCATCGGCACCATGGGATTCTGTTGAGCTCGTTTCATCGTGGTTTCGGCAGTTACCAATGAAAGGATGTGTCATGGCGGGCACGAGATCTGAGAAAACGCTTGAGCTTCATTGGATTCTTCGCGATGCTAAGGCTGTTCGTATTGACACAACGGGAAGGGAGGGCGACAAGATCGATTACCGTCCAATACGACGTATCCGCGTTCACCCCGCTAATCCAAGAAAGGTCTACATTCAATACGAATACGAATCGTTCGGTGGGACATATACGGCAACGATGGTCACGAATGATGATGGAGAAACATGGTCGGAGATCAATCCACCCTCATTGAGTGGTGACGGTGGACGCGGACATAGTTTGGGATTCAATTATCGGGAACCCCAACGAACATACATTGCTGTAGATCCACAAAACAGAGCCTTCCCTAATGAACCATTTCGAGCCTACTACACAGACGACGATGGAGTAACATTCAGTCAAATCGCTTTCTCTCAAGAAGCTAGTGCCCCTTTATGGGAATTGGGTGTTGGAATTTGGTCGATGGACAGGGGGATCGACTTTGCCTACTCAGAAGGAAAGCAACGGATTCTTATTCCCGTTGATTCCGTTGGAGAGAATGGACATAGGACAACCGTCCATAAAGAGTTGTTGTGGCTTGATAGGGTCCGAGTTACCATGTTTCCCAATTTTGATTCGACAAAACAGCGACTTGATTATGCCTATCGCAACTACAAGCGTGACGGATACATTGAGGGATTCGCTTTCCACCCAGAACTTCAAGAGTCATTTGCTCTCGCTTTCAGGCTTGATACGCTTATTGGCAACAAATGGATAGCCCGCGATTTTGTTGTCGCAACAGTGGATTTGGGAAATACTTGGCACTTCATCCTACCGGTATCTGACCTAGAGACAGGGATTTTCAATGACTTCACTTCATTGAACTTTGATCCTGCTTCAAAGGCACTCTATTGTTCCTATCAGGAACTACGTTTTGACACTGTTACAGGCGAAGCGGAGTATCTCAACTCGTATACTATTAAGTGGACACCTGACTTGACAAGCTCAGTCGACCGAGCGCCAACAGAAGGTGCAAGCGACGATATTGAAGTTTACCCAAACCCAGCAAGCCAAGGATCGAATGTGACAGTCGCATTTAGCAGGGATATGAGTTTGGGATCTGATGAAAGCGTTTTTTTCTCATGCTCAACAATCGATGGGCGACAAGCAGTTACATCCTACAAGGAGTCTCGTGCCTCCAAACCCCATTCAACCGCTCATTACTCGCTGAGCACCTCCGGGCTTGCTCCTGGCGTCTACATCGTACAAGTTCAATCGCGCAACAGAACAGAAAGCAAGCTCCTGGTTGTAACGCACTGATATCACAGCGAGCACACTCGGCATGTATTCACCGAACCTCATGAAACACCTGATCTTCAAGCCTGTGCGCATCCTCCTCCTACTTCCCATCGCTGCTCTCTTATTGTGGTGCGTTAATACACCCAATGCCGCAGCACAGAATTTCCAAAAGGTAGACAGCCTATTCAAATCGGAGGCTCCTTTAGCAAAAACCACTGGTGAAGTCGCCACTTTTGGAGATACGATACTTGTCGTTCGTATGGACAGAGTAATGGAAGAAGCGTCGTGGATATATCGGTCTTATGACAAAGGCAAGACATGGGACAGCCTGTATTTTCAGTCATTGCAGCTTAGAACCCAGATACCTGTGATGGGTCCAGCATTAGCAGGGATTAGGAATAGAATAACCTATTTGACCAGAGATGGGATTAACATCATTGTTGATTCAGCAGGTCTAAAATTCCTACCCGACGGGCTCACACCGAGAGCCCATTATTTGCACCCTTTAAAGCTTAATGAAGCCTTTTTCACGTGCCGTTCCAGTGGTCCGCTTAGCACCATGTATGCTGATTATTGGTTTCACCGCGACACCGATTATGGGGAATGGAAGGAAATTCCCATTCCAAGTCACTCCAAGGGAAGAACCGCGCGAGGAGCATTCCTAAACTTTGACTACAGCAGACCTGAACGTTTATGGGTTACAATTGACGGCGGATACGATGGCATTGGCTCTTTCTTTGAATACGAATATCATTATACAGATGACCTAGGAAAGACGTGGGTTCGAGTATTTCACGAGATACCGACGCTCATGGGGATGTTAAAGCCCGACTATGGTCTGCTCTGGAAGAGGCGAGGCAACACCATTTACTCAGAACCGGCACTCTACAATCCTATCACAGGCGACTCCATACCCCTCGGATGGTATGATGCACTCAGAGCCGAATTCGCCAAAGAACGGAATCTTAACGGATGGAACTTTACACTAGTGGGGACATTGGACACCGAGACCAACAGGATTGAAGGCACCTGGATTCATCCGCAGAACCGGAACAACATACTAGTAAAAGTGTTTGCCGATAGTCTGCTTACCAATGATAATCTTGGAAAGAGAATTAGTCGATTTACGCACTATTTATCAAAGGATGGTGGTGAAACATGGTCGAAAGTCTATGAGATCAAAGACGCGACAACGGACGTTGAGGGACACAACCTATACGCTTCAGCTATTGTGTCAGGTGACGGGAATACTGTTTTAATTCCAGGTCATCACTGGGATGCCAACACTCCATATCCTGGTATTGACTTGACATTCATTCTTCGCTTTTCGGACGAGGCAACATCTGTTTCTAGCGAGAATCGTCCTGCACAAACGTTCCTTGCAGCACCACAGCCTGCATTGTCATATGTCTCAATCACGTCTCGCAATGACGAAGAACAGATTCTTCGAACAGATGCCTATAACTATTCAGGTGAGTTAGTTCTTAGATCGGAGCACGTTCCATCGCTGCGTGTCACAATTCCAACAGACGCCCTGCCAACCGGAGTCTATCATTTTCACGTCATCACCACAACGGGCAGCAAGGTGTTGCCCATTTGCATCATCCACTGAAAGCCCTTAGATGTAGCAGTAGTAATGATACCCCAAGATTACAGCAATAACGCTGAGTTCCCTGCGTTCCTAGTTCTTTCCAATTATTGATGCAGTTACCAAATGAAGATCCACCCTCTGGCCATGAAGGTCATCCTGATCGGCGCCGTCATCGGCCTCCTAATGATTGGGATCACTTTGATCACCGAACTAGTGAATGAGCGCGAGGGTCGGTTTCGAGAAGCTGCAGAGGATATTGGGTCAACGTGGGGTCACCCGCAAACGGTTGCCGGACCGTACATACGCCTTCCGCTTCGTTCTGTGGTAACGGAGAATGGGAAGTCTGAACAGCGACACCTGATCATGCTCCCGGAGTCGCTCATGTGTGCCATGAAGACGCAAACGGAAGAACGTCACCGTGGCATTTACTCGGTACAGTTATACTCTACGGCGCTGAACGCTAACGGCAACTTTGTTATGCCGGATCTCACATCCTTGGGAATTGATTCATCGAGTGTTTTGTGGGACCAAGCAACGGTTGAATTCAGTTTGAGTGATACACGTGGAATCCCAACGCCCCTTTCCATCGAATGGAATGGGATACAACACGAGATGCACCCTTCGTCGGAATCCGCTATCACATCCGACGTGGTGAGCAAGAACGGTACAATGCGCGAAGAGCATGTGATCTCCGCGCGAATCATCATCGATCCAAACACCAAGGCCGGCAATGCCCTTTCGACATATGCAATTGGCTTTAGCCTCCATGGCAGCGAGTCCATCCACGTGGTTCCATTGGGAAAAACAACCACGCTGAAGGCAACGTCTACCTGGCCTCACCCAAGTTTTGTGGGATCTGTATTACCGGCAAACCACGAAACGTCCGCGCAAGGGTTTATGGCGGAATGGAGATCCGGACATTTTGCGAGGTCGTATCCGCAGACGTTTGTTGCAGCCGACGTTTCTCGCTCCCGCATCCGCTCCTCAGCATTTGGCGTCTCGTTTGTTGACCCGGCAAATCTCTACCATCAATTGCAGCGCTCGATGAAGTACGTCATCGTTGTGGTGCTGCTCACCTTTGCCCTCTTCTTTACCCTCGAGGTTGTAAGCAGACGTAGGATCCATCCAATGCAATATCTGCTTGTTGGTTTAGCATTGTTGGTCTTCTATCTCCTGCTCACAGCCTTCAGCGAGGTCATCCGTTTTGATACGGCCTATGCCTGTGCAGCCGCTGCAGTTACCGCACTCGTAACCGTCTACATGCGGTCCGTAACCAAAACCCTCGTCCACACAGCCATTGTAGGGGGCTTGCTGGCCACGCTCTATGTCTTCATCTACGTGATGCTACAGGCCGAGACGTATTCCCTTCTCATCGGTTCCATTGGTATGTTCGTTGCCATAGCCACGTTGATGTTTACTACGCGCAACATCGATTGGTATTCGTATGGACGCGAGATCAAGGAAGTGTGAGACAACGCGGTCTCGCCTTATCGTACCAACACTCCCTGCAGACGCAGGATTTCGGTAATGGCCAAACGTTTCTCGTATTCGAGTCGGGCAACGCTTTGACCGTTTTCGAGGAGCGAGAGAAGTGACTGACGAACCTCTAATGGGGTGA
>CALMZQ010000139.1 GCA_937870915.1 uncultured Ignavibacteria bacterium | reverse complement strand
GAATTCGACGTTAACGGCAAAACACTCACTGCAGAACTCCCCAAGAGGTTCTCTGAAGAAGAGCAGGCTCGTGCCTTCCTCGATGCCTGTGTATCGGCGTCCTTCACCGTAGCAGACCTCGAAACGAAACCGGCGAAGAAGTCGCCCACAGCCCCCTTCACAACCTCTACATTGCAGCAGGAAGCCAGCAGAAAACTGGGATATTCATTGATCAGAACGATGAAACTTGCTCAGGACCTCTACGAACAGGGCTTCATCACGTATATGCGTACGGACTCGGTGAATCTGTCCGAGATTGCAATAGCCGCAGCCAAACAACACATCATATCGGCGTTCGGCCCGGAGTACAGCAATCCAAAGGCCTATACGAACAAGGTAGCTTCTGCACAGGAAGCGCACGAAGCTATCAGGCCTACAGACTTTGCGCTGAAGTCTACCGGCGAGTCTGACGCTCACCGGAGACTGTACGAGCTGATCTACAAACGGACGTTGGCGTCGCAGATGGCTGATGCACGGCTAGAACGCACCATCGCAACTGTTGCGATTTCCACGCTACCGGACACATTAACGGCAACCGGTGAAGTGCTTGTGTTCGACGGATTTTTGAAGATGTATCTCGAAACAACGGATGATGAGCAACAGGACGAAGAAACGTCGAAAATGCTTCCTCCGTTGTCCATCGGACAAAATCTTCCATTGAATTCGATGTTGGCAAAGGAACGATTCGAGCGGCCACCATCTCGCTACACAGAAGCCTCACTTGTGAAGAAACTCGAAGAGCTTGGTATCGGTAGACCGTCTACCTATGCTCCAACAATCACGGTGATTCAAGCACGCAAATATGTTATCAAGGAAGATCGAGACGGACGTCAGAGAGAGGTTCGACAGTTCCTCTTGCAAAGGGGCTCTGTAGTACGTTCTGTGGAACTCGAAAACACCGGAGCTGAAAGGTCAAAACTTTTCCCAACCGATATCGGTTCAGTTGTGACCGACTTTCTCACAACACACTTCGATGAAGTTCTCGACTATAACTTCACGGCTACGGTAGAGAAACAGTTTGATGAGATCGCTCAGGGCACGGTGAAGTGGACAGATATGATCCGAGCCTTCTACGAACCATTCCAAGCAGACCTAAAGCGCACAAGTGAAACCGCCGAACGTCAAAGCGGTGAACGCAAGATCGGTGTAGACCCTGTATCCGGGAAGAACGTCTATGTGCGCCTGGCTCGTTATGGTCCTATTGCACAGATCGGTGATGCCGACGATGAAGACAAGAAACAAAAGGGTCTTCCCGGCACACTTTCCATTGAAACCGTCACTCTCGATCAGGCACTGGAGCTCTTCAAATTCCCACGTACAATCGGACTTTTCGAAGAATCTCCGATGCTGGTCAAACTCGGTCGGTTCGGACCCTATATCGAACATAACAAAGCATTCTACTCGCTTCCGAAGGAAGATGACCCGTATAGCATTGAAGGGCCGCGTGGAATTGAAGTGATCATTGCCCGACGCCAGAAGATTCTCGAAAACACGATCAAGATTTTTGACGAGGATCCAACTGTAAAAATCTTAAAGGGGCGATGGGGTCCGTACATCGTTGTTGAGAAACAAAACGTACGAATCCCCAAGGGAACGGATCCCGAGACGCTCACTCTAGAAGATTGCCTGGCACTGGCGGCGCAACAAGCGCCAAAGAAGCCGGCAAGTAAGAAGGCGGCTGCAAAGGAACCTGCTGTGAAAAAGACCGCGGTAAAGAAGGTGGCTGCGAAGAAGAAGCCGGCAGCAAAAAAAACGGCCGCCAAGAAGGCGGCCGTAAAAAAAGTGCCGAAGGCCTGATCACTTCACAAAGAGCATCTCTCGGTAGGATGGTAGCGGCCAATGGTCGTGTGCCGTAATACGTTCGAGAGCGTCGGCTGCTTTACGAACAGCATTCATCGCAGGCAACACGTTATCGCGCATGTGGTAGGACTTGCTGTGCACGCTGTCTCCCCCGAGTTCATCGTTCTGCGCACGAAGTGCAACGATGGCGTCCGATAGGTTGTTCACTGCGCCGGACATCTCGTCAACTGCACGCTGCACGGCCGTGATCGACGTGCCGGTTGCTACCATCTCACGCAGGTGACGCAGCGCTCCGGGTAGGATCTGCGTCTGTGCGATCCATTCCGTTGTCTCCCCTTCGATGTTCACCGTCTTGAAGTATTGGTCCAACATTACTTCCTGACGTGCCTCAAGCTCACGTGCGCTGAGAACGTTATAGGACGAGAAGAGCTTCACATTCTTCTCTTGGTTCAACATTTCGATCGCATCTACTGATGTAGGCAAACTCAGGAGCCCACGCTTCTCGGCTTCCTTGTGCCACTTGCTTGCATATCCGTCGCCATTAAAGATGATGCGGCCGTGTTTTGCATATGTTTCCTTGAGCACTTCCGTAAGTGCCGTTTCGAATGTTTGCTTCTTCTTCATGCGTGCTTCGATGGCTGCCGACAACACATCGATAGAGTCCGCTGCGATGGTATTGAGTACAGTGATCGGGAAGGACACCGATTGCGACGAGCCCACGGCACGGAATTCGAACTTGTTACCCGTGAACGCAAATGGTGAGGTACGATTGCGATCGCCGGCATGTTGAGGAAGTTTCGGCAATACCTGTGTGCCAAGTCCGAGCAATCCGGAACGTTTCGATGAGCCCCCTTTTCCACTTACGAGGCGTTCGTAGATCTCTGAGAGCTGATCACCAAGGAAGATGGACATGATGGCAGGGGGCGCCTCATTTGCCCCGAGACGATGATCGTTAGAAGCCGAGGCTACACATGTGCGAAGTATGTCTTGATGTACGTCTACTGCACGGATCATCGCCGCGCAGAAGAAGAGAAACTGCATGTTGTCGTGTGGTGTCTCACCGGGCTCAAGGAGATTCTGTCCAAGCTCCGTAGCCATCGACCAGTTTACGTGTTTGCCGGAGCCATTCACACCTGCAAATGGTTTCTCGTGCACAAGACAGACAAGTCCGTACCGACGAGCCGTGTTCTTTAGGACCTGCATCACGAGTTGTTGGTGGTCGGCAGCGATGTTGGCCTGTTCAAAGATCGGGGCCACTTCATACTGCCCAGGTGCAACTTCGTTATGACGTGTTTTGATAGGAATGCCCAATGCATAGAGCTGATGCTCTGCGTCGGTCATAAACGTGAGGATCCGGTCAGGGATAGAACCGAAGTAATGATCCTCGAGCTCTTGGCCACGCGGAGGACGGGCACCGAAGAGAGTACGTCCGCACATCACGAGGTCCGGACGGCGGTAAAAGAATTCTTCATCGATGAGGAAATATTCTTGTTCAGCACCGATCGTGGCTTCTACTCGCTGTGTGTCTGTATCCGAGAACAATCGCAAGGCACGTAGGGCCGACTTGTTAACAACCTCCATTGATCGCATGAGCGGCGTTTTGTTGTCGAGCGCATCCCCTGTCCACGAAGCAAATGCCGTTGGTATACATAGCGTTGCACCGTTTGGGTGACGCATGATGAAGGCCGGCGACGTTGGGTCCCATGCCGTATATCCGCGGGCCTCGAACGTTGCACGCAACCCACCGCTTGGGAACGATGATGCATCGGGCTCACCTTGAATCAGCTCTTTACCGGAGAACTGCGATATCGCTGTTCCATCACTTGTTGGCGTTACAAATGATTCGTGTTTTTCCGCCGTGAGTCCAGTAAGGGGCTGGAACCAGTGTGTATAGTGCGTAGCCCCCTTCTCCATTGCCCACGTCTTCATTGCTAAGGCCACGGTATCGGATATTGCCGGATCGAGTGC
>CALMZQ010000138.1 GCA_937870915.1 uncultured Ignavibacteria bacterium | reverse complement strand
TGCCATCGGGGAAGACGTCAACGGCAACCTCTGGTTCGGCGCCCGAGACACCGGAGCGTGGAAGTACGACGGAACGCACTTCACGAACTACACCCAGTCGAACGGTCTGACCACCACCCACATCTGGACCATCTACCGCGACCGCCGCAGTAACATGCTGTTCGGCATGGCCGACGGCTCCGTCTGCCGCTGGACCGGAGAACGGTTCGATTCATCAATCAACTACCATCACCTTAATGGTCAGGGTTCTCGTAACGTCATTCACACGCACTACGTACATCCCTGGTTGTAATCTCCTTCCTTCATTGTCAATTCGGTCGATTACAATAGATGAGCCCGATACTGTGTTCGCAACAGACATGACTCTTCCCTGCACGTCATACAATGACACGATGGCACTTTGCAGTGGCTCTCGGAATACAATGTGAGTGAAATCTCGGAATGGATTGGGGCCCACTACAGAGGCAGCGGTATCCCCGGATTCAATCGCTTCTTCGATTGAATCTATCACTTCGTTCTCGACTGACGGATTCCTAAATCGAGCAAGAAAGCCAGGACCACCTCTCGCTGGCGGACTGCCCATTGCGCCCCCGATCAGTATGCGCCCATCAGGTTGTATCACGATCGCATCCGGAAAATCTTCAGCATCATACTTGACATCGATTCGGCCATCAACGCCAAACTGCTTGTCGGGTTGACCGGTGCTTGTATACCGCACCATACTCGTATTGGTGATTGTCAAGCGCCTACCAGCAAGTAAGATCTTTCCATCCCTTTGGATGGCAATACGAGAGTCTCCACCAGTGTTCGTTTTATCAATGATCGTGGCCGTACCGGCTGTTCCGAACGACGAGTCGATCTCACCTGTTTCATTGAACTGTGTCACACAGAAATCATCGCCTATGCCGAAGCTGCCTCCAACAACAATTTTTCCATTCGGAAGCACGGCTATGTCGTTCGCGGCACTGGATCTGTTAGCGACAGGATAAACACCCGATGAACGGAATGTGTGATCGAGGCTTCCATCCGAATGGAATCTTGAAATGATCGAATACCAATTGGCCGGATATTGCACCTCCGTACGAGCCTTGCCAACTACGATAGTCTTACCGTCCGGTTGAACGCCAAGACTTGTTCTAAACACAGACGGGTCGCCAACGTTGAGAGTAACTCTTCCACTAGATCCAAATGAAGGATCTTGCTTGCCTTGCCTTGTAAATCGCAATAGAATGATGTCCTGCCTGGCTGTCAGCGGATTGACACCGGATACGAGAACCTTGCCATCCGTCTGCTGGTGGATATCATGAACTTCAAAGGATGGGATGTAAAGAAACCCAGTTCCATTGAAACGTCTATCCGGTAGCCCCAGCTTTGTAAGGTGACATAGCATACTCGAACTCTTGCCATAGCGGCCGCCAACGAGATAGGACCCATCGAGCAGAATTTCGAGAGATACCCCCCTCGATGAGGTATCTCCAAAATCAAGCACACGTCTAACGTCGTTCGAAAAACTGCTGTCGATTTCACCGGTGAGGGTAAATCGCATCACAAACATTTCGAACTTATTCCAACTAAGTAACGAAGAGCCTGTAACAACTATGCGATCTGTTGGATGCGTTCCCAGAGAAGCACCGTCGTACGCTATGTCACCAACAAAAGGGCTCGCGTAGGTTCCGGGCCCTGAGGCATAGAATTGGACCACTCCACCCAGACCAAATGATGTGTCAACAGAGCCGTCTTGAGAACGACCTTCAGTACACAATGTGAACAAGAGGATCGCTATACAACACAGTGAGCTAAACCGATGTACTTGCAGCATGCGATACTCCCGTAAACACCAATACACTCGCTACAATGTGCAACTTAGACTATATAGTCGTGATGACGGACCATCTCGCCCATGCCGCTGTCGAAGATTCCGTCTGAATGTATCACAAGGGTCCACCTTGCGACATACGTGAGCGGTCAACGTTTGCCTGATGTCAACTCAGACCGCAGCTGTTGAACATCCACTTGCCCCTTCAAGATCATGTGCGCCAACGACTCATGGCTATCGAGCATGCTAACAACGATGTGACGAGTATCAGCCGGAACATCCGCCTTCGCACTGACCTTCATCGCACCCACGATCACTGCCTCGGCTTCGTCCGTCATCGGCAATGATCCCTGTGGTACTTGTTGCGGAGCCTTCTTGTATTTGTCCGGCACGTCGTTTCCGTGCGTACGCGCCTCACCACGAATCGATTGTTTCAAGGTCTCATGGTCGGGAGTCAAACGAAGCAATGATTGCGCTGTTCTATCCTCAGTCGCAAGCATTATCGCGCCCAGAATGTGCGCAGACGTGATGATCTCGCTTTGCAATTCTTGGGCAAGGTTGAAACTTGCCTTAACGACAGATTGGAAATCGGCAGAGGGCGACTTCATGGAGACTCCTTGGTTGCTGTAGAACACCTGCAGCGGCGGAACAGCTACAATCTAGCATTGGTCTTAGCAGTTCCGCATACCTCTGCCCATTCACTTGATCAGAATCGATGATCGAGTTTCAACAGATGCGCCCGACTGCAAGCGATAGAAATACACTCCTCCGGGAAGGCCGTGTGCATCCCATTCTGTCTGATGGGTACCGACGGAAAGGTCCTCAGAGATCAGCGTTGCTACGTGCTCGCCGAGGGCACTGAAAACTTCCACAGATACCGGCCCTGAATGCGGAAGAGTGAAACGTATGGTTGTGCTTGGGTTGAAGGGATTCGGATAGTTCTGCTCGAGAACGATGCTTGAAGGAAGACTGCTCTGGCTTTCCACAGAAGTTATCAGTTCCGACAATGGTCTCCTCCAAACGCCACCAGAAGTCCCGGCAAAGAGATTCGGGCCAGAGACTGCAAGTGAATAGACAATCGGATTTGTCAGGCCGGAATTGACCTCACTCCAGTTTGTGCCGTTATCGGAAGATAGAAAGACGCCGCCGCCCCCAGTCCCCGCAAAGAGCATTGCGCCTGAGGCAGCGAATGACCAGACACGCAGATTTGTTAGGCCGGAATTGATCTGACTCCAGCTTGTGCCGTTATCTGTGGAGAGAAAGGCGCCGCCGTCATAAGTCCCTGCAATGAGATTCCTCCCTGAGACGGCAAGTGAGATGACAACCATATTTGTCAAGCCGTGACTAACGTTACTCCAGCTTGTGCCGTTATTGGTGGAAAGAAAGACACCTCCATTCCTAGTCCCCGCAAAGAGATTCGGGCCAGAGACTGCAAGTGATCTGACATCCATATTTGTTAAGCCTGAACTGACCTCATGCCAGCTTGTGCCGCTATCGGTGGAGAGAAAAACGCCGCCGCCGAAAGTCCCTGCAAAGAGATTTGTACCTGACACAGCAAGTGAGAGGACATGCGTAGATGTCAAGCCGGAATTGACCTCGCTCCAGCTTGTGCCGCTATCGGCGGAGAGAAAGACGCCGCCAGAAGTCCCCACAAAAAGATTCGTGCCATAGACAGCAAACGTATAGACATGCTTAGTTCTCAAGCCGGAATTGACCTTTATCCAGTCAGTGCCGTTATTGACGGAAAGAAAAACGCCTTCACGAGTCCCCGCAAACAGATTAGACCCTGAGACGGCAATCGGCGAGATATCTGTATTTGTCAAGCCCGAATTGATCCGAACCCAGTTTGTGCCGCTATTGGTGGAAAGGAAGGCGCCACGATCTGTCCCTGCAAAGAGGTTCGTACCTGAGACGCCAAGTGAGAATACATCCGCAATGTTCAAGCTGGATTGACTCCAACTTGCACCGTTGTTTGTGCTAAGAAAGACGCCGCCGCCCTCAGTCCCCGCAAAGAGATTCGGGCCCGAGACGACAAGTGACCGGACATTCCTGTTTGTCAAGCCTGAATTTACCTCACTCCAGCTTTTGCCGTTATTGACGGAAAGAAAGACACCGCCGCCCTTAGTCCCTGCAAAGAGATTCGTGCCCGAAACGGCAAATGAATACACATGCAGATCTGTCAAGTCGGAATTGACTTCACTCCAGTTTGTACCGTTATTGGTGGATACAAAGACACCGAAAAAAGTCCCTGCAATGAGATTTGCGCCCGAGATGGCAAGTGAAGTGACATATGTGTTTGTCAAACCGGAATTGACCTTGCTCCAGTTTGCGCCGTTATTGTCAGAGAGAAAGACCCCGCCATAAGTCCCGGCAAAGAGATTCGTGCCTGAGACGGCAAATGAAGTTACAACCGTATCAGTCAAGCCTGAATTGACCTTGCTCCAGTTTGTACCGCTATCGGTGGAGAGGAAGACGCCTTCGCGAGTCCCTGCAAACAGATTCGGGCCCGAGACGGCAAGTGAGGTTACAACCGAATATGCCAGGCCGGAACTGACCTCACTCCAACTTGTGCCGTTGTTAGCAGAAACAAAAACACCGCCCTCAGTCCCGGCAAAGAGATTCATGCCCGAAACGGCAAAACAGTGGAGAACACCAACATACGGTCCGTTGGTTTGCACCCATTGGGCTAACATCGGATTGCCGGTCGCCATGAGCAATACGGCTAACCATACTGCGGCCTTGATAGAGAGTGTCTGTAAGCATGTGCTTCGTTTCATAATGAAGAATCTCTTTCTGAAAAGGACACGACAACAAAGCCAGTGTACGTAAGGAGTACTTTTCTTGAGGTTGGTTTCAGAAAACCATAATCGACAAGGGGCATACCACGACGTAGTTACCCTTCCGTTTAGATGCGATCCTGTTGCACTGCTCGAGAATCCACCTGCCCTGACCGCAAACAACCGCGATGCTATGACCACCGGTGATCTCTCCTGTGCAACAGGACAACGTCAATCTAGCAATGGATGCAGCATATCGGCATACCAGTAGATGCGGTGGCTTGTTACAGGCGGATGGAGAAGGCACTGCAACCGGGTTTTCCATGCAATCATATATACTCATCTACAACAGAACCACGACTTGACTTCCACAGTCGAACAAACGCATACGCAAAAGGTAAGCCCCCTAGTATTGCTAACAGGTTCAGCTGAATGCCATGCTTTGATGCGAACAGTCCTACACCGGCTTGTGCAACAATGCGATAGACCGTGGGATTTAACACATCAAGGCTCCACATCAGCCACAATGCGACATACATAAGCATCGATGTGCCAAGCCCACCTCGGAGATATATCCACAATACCATGGTGTATAGTACAAGAGCTAGTGCGTGATGATATGGCAACATCCACTCAGCACTGACGCTCAACACGATTGCCTCAATCGATAGCACAATGCG
>CALMZQ010000137.1 GCA_937870915.1 uncultured Ignavibacteria bacterium | reverse complement strand
GACGCAGAAGTTGCCCCAACAGAGATCCTAACGATCACCGCTACGAATGAAGTACGTCGCTCTACATTGAGCGGTACAGCACAAGAAGGCATTGTCTTCACAACAGGTGCCTATAGACTCGGCGGAGCAGCCAACACAGACAATCCATTCCTCGCAAATCGTTTCGTGAATGTAGATGCTTCGGATCTTTCATTCACAGCTAACGGCGGCGCAGAAGTACCCCTCGTGGTAACAGGTGGAGCAGCCAGCGGCGTGATCCTGACAGCATCGGCTGCAGGGAACATCGTCCTGAATGGTGTAGACGTTGGCGTAGCAGCCACAGACTTCCTCACGATCGATGCATCGAATAATGTCCGACGTTCGCCGATTGCCGGATCTGCCCAAGAAGGTATTGTGTACACAACCAATGCCTATCGTCTTGGTGGAGCGGCCAACACAGATAGTCCGTTCCTCACAAATCGTTTTGTGAACATCGACGCTTCGAATCTGTCGTTCACGTCTGATGGTGGAGCGAACACAACATTGCTTCTCACGGGCGGAGTAAATAGTGCTGTTACCATAACTCCATCAGGCACAGGCATCTTTACCGTGAGTGGTACGCCGGGTGTTGAGAACATCCGCGCGGGTTCGTTGTCGGCGGCTTCAGCGGATCCGATCGTGGCGGAAGGAATTGTTACGGCCGACAATTCTGGTGATGTACGTCGACGTTCAACTGCAGACGCCCTTCAGATCCTCGGAATTGGAAGAGGTATCTTCACCCCGGCTGGTGCCAGTGCATCTCATGTGATTTCAACAGGTACATTTGATTTGATTGCCGGTGCAACGATCAATGTTACTGTCTTCGGTCCAACAGGTGCAGCTGTACACGCCATGGTTACAAATGTGGATGCCGGGGCGAACCAGATCACGGTTGTCACGTCGGCAACAGTTGACGCAACATTCAGCCTGCATTGGATGATCATTAATCCATGATGAAGTCACTACGATATTGCCTTCTACTCTTGGTCGCATCCGTGCTTCTCTATGGAGGTGCGGCTACGGCTTCTGCTCAAGGAACGCTCACGGATTCTCTCGTCCTGCGCAATGCAACTAATGGAAGAACATCACTCTTCCCTAATTCTGCCGTTCCTCCTGCTACGCCATGGTATCTGGTCCTCCCTCCCGATGTTGGAGTAACCGGTTCATTGCTAAGCAGCAGCGTCACAGGCAGTGCATCTACGTTGTCGTGGCTACCTCCTGGAGCAAATAACACAGTGTTGACTGTTGTAGCAGGGGTCCCGACGTGGGTAGCAGGCAGCAATTGGCTGCTCACAGGTAATACTGGAACCAGCGACGTAACGAACTTCCTCGGAACAACGGATGCGATGGATCTCATCCTTCGATCGAATAATGAGATTCGACTTCGTGTGAATCAGGAGTTCAATGGTGCACTTGACGTAACACGTCCAACAACGCTGGACGGATCGTACTCTGCATTACGTCTCGGTATGAGTTTCCAGAGTTCTACTGGTTATCCCGTTGCACAGGATAATACAAGGGGCTTCATCAACGCAATCGACTGGGGCACGGGAGGTCCCGGCGGTGCAGCGCAAACAGGAACGTTGTATAGCAACTGGACTCAGCTTTCCATGCAGCGCGGGGCAGGGAACTCCTACAACGATCTTGTTGGTGACTACTTCCAATGGATCGCAACAGACGCCGCTACTGTGAACTCAATAACCGGGTATTGGTCCGAACGACAATCAGGTGCCTTGAATAACACCGTTTCTACACTCTATCAGTTTAGAGCTGAACTTCCTGGCGCTGGAACAGTCACCGACCTCTTTGGCTTCCATATGGGTACACCCGCCGGGACGTTGAACAATGTTGCAGCATTTAATGCAAACAACATCCCAACTGGTGCTGGGAACAGGTATTTCCTTCGGTACAACGCTTCTGGACTGAACCAACCATTTACGGTTAGTGCTGATGGTTCAATCACGTCCGGTACACTAACGCCTTTGGCTAACTCGCGCATGTTGATCACTAATCTTCCGGCAACATCTGGGAGAGCTATAGATATCGACATGACTGCCACAACAACATCGAGCGGTCTCGTGGTTCGTAACATTGGCGCAACGGGTTCAAACGATGCTGGCGTGCTCATTGGTACGGCAGCAGCTGGTACTGGAACCGGTATTCGCATCGGCGGGGTGGCATCATTCAATCCTCCTAGTACGGGTATTGATATAACGATGAGCAGCATCGGATTGAATGTCACACCAAATTCAACTGCAACAGGCGTTGGCGTTAGTGTTGGAACTTTTGCCGGAGCCCGCACACGTATAGGTGGTGAATTCTACTCGCGCGGTTCAGGCGGAACAGCCTATGGTGTTCTTGGAGATGTAAATGCAACCGCAGCCATTGGATCGCTTGGTATTGCAGGTAGATTCTCAACGAGCGGAAATACCGGCGAGCTCTTCCCACTTGTTGTATCAAGTGCAAATGATGCCGACGTCTATCTTGGATCCACACTCCTTGATCAGCCCGCCGCACTCGCATCTGAATTCGTGGGTGCCTCTAATCTCAACACAACGTACATGTATGACTCTCGAGTTAGTGGCTCGCAGATCTTTGTAGGTTCTGTTGCAGGTACTCTGGCGATGAGGGCACCAGCCACCGTTACAACGCACGACTATATCCTACCGGACGCTATAGGTGCAACCGGTGCAGCCCTTCGCATTCTCTCCGTTGCAGGTACAACAGCAACGCTGGCATGGTCCCCTGAGCCCCCTGCACCTGCGCCGGAGTTTGCCTACGTAACGGCCGACCAAACATTTGCCGTTAATGCATTAGCCAACGTCACGGACCTTGTGCTCACCGGACTCATTGCCGGTCGGGTCTATGAGTTTGAAGCGCTGATTGCCTATGATGGACTCAACGCCGGTGCAGATCTCCAGATAGCATTCGTAACAACCAACACACTCAGCATTCGTTGGAGTGCATTTGGCAACGCAGGTGCTAGTGTAGCTCCGGTGTCAGTTACGGGAAGTGGTACGGCCATCACAGACATACCTACCAATACAACAGCCTTTGGTACGGATATGTCTGTGCATGTAAAGGGGCTCCTCATTATCGGCGCACTAGATGGTACCATTCAGATGCAGGCGGCAACGACAACCGCTGGCAATCAGATCCGGATCCTACAAGGCTCGTTTATCAAGGCAACACGGATGACGAACTGATGAAGATCTCCTTGACCATATCGACCGTCCTAATAGCTGCATGTGCATCGATGTATGGGCAGCAACTTGGCGATGTGAGTGGACGCAATCTTATCCTTAACGATGGGGGAGTAGCGGGCGGTACAAAGAACACTGTCCTCATTGCCCCTCAAGGTGCCGCAACACAACTCCAGAGTTACAGTATCCTCTTGCCGGCAACTCCGGCTCCGGCCGTGGATGCGGTGTTGCAGGTGACGGCCATTGCAGGTACAACGGCTACACTTGACTGGATCATTGCTCCCGCATTGAATATTCCGTTGGTCTTTGAAGAAGAAACAACGGGAGATCTGAATATTCGACGCAGAACACCCTTCATCAGTGGTGTACAGGGTGTTCCTGGCAATGGGGCATTTGATGCTCAAAGTAGACGATCCGTGGCAACACAAACGGCTTCCGGTAACTATTCCGGGATCTTTACCGGTGAGAATAATACGGCATCTGCAGACTATTCGTTGACGATTGGTGGAAAGACAAACCGATCGACTTCGGACTACGCATTTATAGGAAATGGTGAGGACCAGTTAGCGAGTGCTAACTACTCACTTGTTCTTAACGGCAAGGAGAATGAGGTCTCCGGAAACTATTCAACTGTAATCAATGGCGAAGAGAATGAAGTCTCCGGAACACGCTCAGCAATTCTCAATGGAGATAACTCCATTGTTACAGGCGATGGTTCTGTGATCGTCACTGGCGAAGATCTTCAGATCGATGGTGATGCCAGCGTGATTCTCTCTGGCAATAATCACAACGTACCAAGCAGCAATAGCGTGGTCTTGGGTGGTCGTGGACTAACGGTGAATAGCAGTAATACGCTCATTTGGTCTGGTACACTCACGGCATTCAGCGTAACTGCCGGTAACTCTGCCTTTTTGCATAATGCGGACGTCCTTCTTACCAATGCCAATAGCACGGCTTCTCGATTGATCTTCCTCGAGCCTAATGCCACTGCTACCTATCCTGCAGCAGGGGCAAACTTTGCCGCTTTCCGGGCTGGTGTAATGGCAGCCGACAATGTATACACGTTGCCTACTGCTGTGGGTACTGTAGGGCAGGTGCTCAAGATCACATCGGTAGCCGGAACAGACGCTACAACACAGTGGCAAAACGATGAGGGGGCTCCAATTGTCCAAAATGCAGTAGTTGCCGGAGCCACGGCCATCAACATCAATCTGGGTGTTACCTACCTGAGGATCACCTCAACAGTTGCACCCGGTGCAGCTCCTGTGACCTTTGTAGCGCCGGTGGGATATTCCAATGGGACGGTACTTATCGTACGGGTCATTGGGGCAGCTGCCGGCAATGGAGTGAGTATTGCAGATGGAGCCGGTGGTGGAGATGAGTTTCAGCTTTCCGGCAATTTCCTCCCTCAGAACGATGACACCATCACCTTTGTGTGGGACGCTACAACAACGACGTGGCTAGAAATTTCACGTCGTAACAATTAACGGGTTTATTGAAGGAGGCCTTCATGGTCCGCATCATCACCACTCTTGTCATCCTTGGTTTTGCTTCGGCAGCCATGATGGCACAATCCGTTGAAACATTCTACGGCATCAAGCTCGAGGATGAAACGACGAATGCTACGATCGAGCTCAGACCCGCGGCCGGTACATCGGCCTATACGCTAACCTTCCCGTCCAGTGTACCCACGCTGGCCGTTGGGCAATCGCGTGCGTTAACGGTATCCGGAAGTGGATCAGGGTTGTCATGGGCTACGATTCCACTCGTTACAGGGACAACTCCCGGAGTGGCATATTTCAAAACCAATGATGAGGTTTCGTCCTCGACCGATTTCTTGTGGGATGAAACTGCGCGGACCCTGACGCTCGCAAACGGCACCAGTTCTTCGCCCCTTCTTTCGATTTCAAAGGCGGGATCGTTCAGTGTAAACGTAACAGCACTAACACTTACCAACGTTGCCTTAAACGCAGGAGCATCCGCTACAAAGCGCGGACTACAGATCAGCTCTACCGGTTCATGGGTAGGTACAAACGTTGGTCTTGATATCGTTGCCACAGGTGGTACGAATAACTATGCTGCTACGTTCAGTGGCGGCAATGTTGGCATAGGTACCACCACTCCGGTTGCAACCGTAGAGATTAACGGTGATATGTCCTATACCGAATTCAGCTATACCACAACGCTGTCTGCCACCAACAACAACATGGATTTCACCGGCACAGGGAACAAGGCTGCCCTTGTTCGCATCGGTGGTACACAAACGGCTCCGTTCACATTCACTGGCTTCGCCGGTGGTGTTGCAGGTAAGACCATCACATTGCTCAATGCTTCGTCGCAACCGTTAACGATCTCAAATCAGAATGCAGGCAGTACTGCTACAAATCGATTCATCACGCCAGGCGGTGATGCCATTACGATCCCGTCGTATTCCACAGTTACCGTGCACTATTCAGGGATTGATTCGCGCTGGTATGTTGGTGCTGTGTCTCCTCTGAACTTCACGGGCTATCCGCTTACGGAAGCAAACGTAGGTGGAACGGCTACTGTTCTCCCAACGGCAACCGCTTCGTATATCAAGGTGACGAACACGGATGCCAATAAGGATATCACGTTGGAGAATGGGGTTGCAACTGGTCAGGTATTGATCATTCAAAACAACACAACGTCGTTGTATTACATTCGGATTACCGGTACTAATGTTGAGGTTGCTGCCGCTGACGCAACAATTCAACCGGGACAGGCCATCTTCATGGTCTGGGACAGTGCAAAGTGGCAAACTGTTTCTGCAAAGTCGTAGTGAATGCGTTGGTACATCACGATAACGGTCATACTTGTGGTGCTCACCCTTTTGGGGACTAAGGCATCGGGGCAGACACTTGTCAATCGTGGTGCAGTGATCCACATCAAGGAAGGTGCACTCGTACACGTTAACGGCACCTCAGAGAACCGCGAAGGAGAGATCCGCGTGTATGATTCTGCAAGAGTAGAGTTCAACGGTGACGTAAGGATCTTCTTTGGTGGCCTGTACATGCTCAAGGATAGTCAGGTTACAGTAACGCAAAACCTCACTATCGGACTTGATGGTGTGTGCTGGCGATACGATCCGGGTGTGATGAACGTCTATGGTACGATCTATAACGATGGTGATCTCAACAACGATGGAGAGATCAATATCGGTCAACCATGAGCCCCTTCCTTCACCATATCGTGGTAATTGTTGCAATATTCCTCACCTCGGCGGTGGGGAATGTTGCCTTAGCGCAACACCTCGAGAACCGGGGTATGGGCACGGTGCGTAACACTGGTACCATCAGATTTAAGAGTGATACAGGAAAGTTTAAGAACGCTGCCCCATACACGGAATTCACAAACAATGTTGTGGAGTTCACGGGTACGGATAACATGTTCACAGATCTCGATGGCTATCCATCGTTATCAACGGCTTTTGGTCAGGATAGGTCATGGCGTGTTCCGGGTTTGGTTCGCTATAAACGAACACTCGATACACAGAACCTCCAGGCTCGTTTCTATACGGATCTTGAAGTTGCTGATTCTGCCGGCAAGTTTGTGCCGGACTCTGTATTCGTGGGGAAGGATTACACCATAACCGTTAGTGGACCTCGCACCTACCGCGGGACGTTTTTTTACGATGGTTCCTTGCAGCAGACTGTGACACAGGAAAACGGATTGAGTGGTACCGTGAACAGGTACAACAATCTCACGCTGCTCTTCTCACCTAAGGTTGTACGCGATAGTGATGAGATTCGCATGGAGGGCGTATTCAATAGCGACCAATTCAGCGAGTTCTTGGTCAACGGAGATATGTACTGGGGCTCGAGATCTTTTTCGCGTGCTCCTATTCGCATCAGAAATAAGGGGTCGCTCACATCCGGTTGGGATATCAGCGAGTTATATGCTGACCTAGAAGTAGAGTATGGCCAGTTCGTTGTTCCGGATGATGCAGACACCGTTGTGGTGATGCCTGCTGCAAACCTTCTTTTGCGGTCTAATGATTCAGCGCAGTTGTTCATGGGCGACTCAACACGGCTTGATGTATTGGGCCTCTATGTGAACCAGCTTCCAACGCTTATCAATGCAGTGTTTGATACATCATCGATAGTGAATTACAACGGAACGCAACAGCCTCAGGTAATGCAGGCCACGTCTGCAAGTCATCCGTATGGTCATCTCCGCACAGCTCAGAGCACCAAGACATCGAACGGAGACGTGTTCGTATCGTCTACGTTATCCGTCCACGACACGGACGTGGTAATGGTTCCACACAGGATGAGTCTCACTCTTGGCGAGGCGTTCTACTTTAACGACGCCGAGGTTGTTGGTTCGTTCCGTAGAGTGCTTGCCGGTGCAGATACCAATGTTCCGTATCGGTTTAACAACGAACACACGTTCATGAAGTACATCACGGTACCTCAAGAACTTACCATGGATGTGCGACCGATCACCCGACCGAATGCTTACGACCCAACGACTGACGTTTTTCGCAAGATCACGGTTAGTTATGTAGGTGCATGGCAAGCAACGGTCCGCGCAGCGTATAAAGCCACGGACATTCCTACTACGTGGGCGCCCGAAACAGCTGAGCGTTTGATGAAGATGTATAACGCCTATGGCCCTCCGAATGAACGTGCGATTAAGCTTACGCCCACCGTCCCGCCAACGTACTTCCGCAAGCCTGTTGGTGGCGGTACAGGTCTGGGTTACGTAGAACTCTTTGGTATTCAGGATGCCGGTGCTGACAATCTTCGTCTTGATAACAACAACGACCTCTTGCTCCGTGCAAGCCGAGATGTTCTAAAGGCCGTGGCAACCGGTCGTTGGAGCAATCCGTTTACGTGGGACGAAGCGCGAGAACCGGAACCGATCGATCGAGTTATCATCGACGGTTTCACGGTACATACAGGATATGTTCGCGCGAGTGATAACTATGCCGTTCCGGAGGCCTATCCGGACAGTCTGGCAACTAATGTTGTCCTTGGTACAAGTCCCAATACGGCTCTCACCTTTGGTAGCACCGGAACGTTCAACACATTCTCGCTTGTGCCGGATAGAAGGGTTGCCCTGGTCGCCAACAGGGTTGGTACCACACTCGTACCGGTTGATGTGCAAGATCTTACGGCCTTGCCCCTTGATGCCGGACTTGTTGTATATCAAGGCTCAACATTCATAACACCGAACCTTACACTCACACTTGGTGCAACAGCACATAACGGCGGCGTTCTACAAATCGGTATACCGTGATACGGATCGTTCTCCATATCGCAATCTTTGTCTTCATGAGCGGCGTTGCCTTTGCTCAATTGCCAAGTGCGCTCATTAGTGATGGCGTGATCCATAACTCGGGCACGGTGAAGATCTATGGCGATGCGCGCATCGCACAGGATACGATTAGGAGCATTGTTGAGTATCTGCGTGACAATGCCGACACTCAGATCGTGGCACATACCACCTACGAAGAAGTCAGATTTAACGGTCGGTCGCGAAAGATGATGATCGACGCAGCTCGACCTGTTGTCTCCACGAAACTCTTCTGGTCTGCAGATACGACGGTAGTGTTTGAACTCTCGCCCCTTACTTGGATCGAGACCAATGGCACATTACGTCACGAAGGACTGATCAACCCCGGACGTAGAGACGGAACAATGAAACTCCGCGGTGATTCCATTCAGGATATTGCCGGACGTGGACTCATTCCGATCCTTGAAGTTATTAACGACAGTGGAGTAGTAGTAACGCGTGGTGTTGGCCTCCGCATCGCAGAACGTGTGGATTTGCAACGCGGACAACTCAACGTTACCTCGCAGGACAACCTAGCCATGCAACGTGATGCCTGGGTATGGCGTCAGGCAGGGGGCTCCCTCAACGATGAACTTTCTATTGATCAGCGCATTAACGTTCGGTATTACGGCGACTCTGTGATCTACACGGGACCGGAGTTCATGAGGTCGCAATCTGCAACGGCTGATCTTGTCCAGGATGCAAGGGCCGGAGTGTTTCTTACGCGTGATGTATGGGTGAACGACTCACTCATTATCAACGCTCACCTCTTCACGGAAGAGGATGACACCACACGTCACACGCTCTACTACACCTCGCAGAAGGACCCGGTCTATGGTCCTCGTTGGCCTGAGATCAATGGCACCATGGAGCGCACGAATCTCGTGGTCGGCCGTCCAATGAGGATGAATCACGAGTTCGCCTCGTTGAATATTCCACGTACTAACGATCAAGGGGCTGTACGTAGTATTCGTTTGCGGATGAAGCCAAAGACAACTGCTTTGCCCCTTGACGACATCTTGTTCAAGGTCGATCGCTTTATGCAGTTCACGGCATTGACCAATGTGGGTGATACGGTGCCTGACAGCACCTATGACATGACGATGGAATGGGGCTGGCGTGCTCGGAACGATACAACTTTCGAATCGCCCAATGTTATCGAAACAATTCCGATACTCAGAGGCAGGGAAGACCAACTAGTCCTCCTTCGGTACATCGACGGTAGCTATCAACCGTATGGATTCTCGCGTACTCCAACAACTCGTAGTAACGATCCGTTCGGCATGTGGCAATATTCATCGTCGCAGTTTATTCGTGCAAGTGGTGATTATGCTATCGGTCTTTCAACCGGACCGATCTGGGTCTTGAATGCGCGCGTACTTTTGGAAGGTGCAATGCGTTCTGCAGGTGATTCGATAGCGCCTATAATGTCAACCGACCTTGCACAACGTGGCCTTGTCCCAACCGTTGCTCCTCGCATCTATCCGTACTCACTCGATAACGTGCTCATTGGTGATACAGCCATCGCCATCGGCGACAGTATCGTTGACTGGGTAACCGTTGAATTCCGTAACGATGCTTTCTCCAATGGCACTCCGGTGTTGATCGAAACTGTCTTGCTTACAAAGGACGGTAGACTCCTCGATCCGTTTACACTGCGCCCACGCGTTATCTCGGGAATCTCTGCCGGACTCTACCACTTGGCTGTACGTCACCGCAACCACCTTTCGATCATAACAGAAGATCCGGTGCTTGTAGACAGGTCGAACGTTCGGACCACAGTCGACTTCACCAAAGGAACTGGGCTAGTAGGGGGCGCGGCATCACTACGCCTTATCTCCACCTATGAAGGTAGACGGTTCTTCGGCCTTGCTGCAGGGAATACCGATGGTGGTGATCCTAACATTCAAGTAGCGGAATCAATTGACCGTGGTGACATGGATCGCATTTGGATCAATCGGCAGCTAATCGATCAATACAGCATTTTCGACACCAACCTCGACGGAGTAGTAACCACTCTCGACTGGAACTATTCCTGGAACAATCGCCTGAGAGACAACAGTGTTGTCCCGCGTTGATCGGTATCGTCGCATCATTCTAGCGTTCATGGTTGTCATGATCGCTGTTCTGTCATACACTCCACTGTACGCGCAGACACCAATGGGTCACGTGATCCTTCGCCCCTTACTCGACCCTCGACCAGATACATCAACATTTGAGATCTGGCTGAAGAAAGTGGATCCGCAGTGGGACTATGTTGCAAATGGCACGTTTCGCATTGAGGTGCCAAGTCTTGCGTTGACAGGCGGTATCGATCCGGCAGTGCACTCGTTCTCGTATGAGAACGCCTCATCGCAACTCGCACCCCTTGGTCCATATCTCGTAGCCAATTCTTCGGTCTATCACCTCGAGCCCGAGGTTTTTGCACAACGAATGAGTGTGATGCTCCTGTGTCCAGATTCCGTTGACGACTGTGCACGTTTGTCGAACGTAGGTGATTCATTGCTTCTTGGTCGCTTTACACTCTCAACGAAGGATGGTTCCTTCCTGAGCGATACCGTTACATTCATCGCAGACGATCGTCAGCTGGCAATGGCTTTTAAGATCGATCACGATAGTGTAACTGGCGTTGGGTTAACTCGCAATGTGTGGTATGTAAAGCACGACAACGTCCCATTCGGATCCAATGTGCGATACATCTCCGAGCCGCCACCACCAGACTCTTGCAACGGTATCTTCGATTTTCGTGGAACCTATCTTGGAGATCTACAGGTTGAGTTGGGATTCGATGTAAACGATGAACACTGCTACAAAGGCTATTGGATAGAACGTGCCCTGTTGAATCCTCGCGATCCAACGAACTTGGTTTTTCAGCCCCTTCCTAGATTGAATTATAACGTCGATAATTCGCTCAGGTCGTGCAGGTGCCTCCGGCCACAATCACGTAGCGGTTATCTCGATTCTGTTCAATTCCGTCGCGAACAGTATGCCTATCGTCTGATGGGTGAATTCCAACAGTATTATGGTGGCGACACCGTTGCCATTGACACAATCTTCATCCGTGTCCCCAACGCCATCATCTCTAATGCTGTACTGTTGGAGAACCCATTCTCGAATGGAACGACTGTACGGTTCAATATTGATGACCGTGTTCGTTTGACTGGGAGCGTATTCGACCTTGGTGGAAGGCTCATAGCCAATCTTGTAGACGAAGGTGGTACGCCCATCATCGACAGAGACTATCCAAAGGGTGTTGCCTACTTAGCGTATTTCCGTGCTCCGGCAATCGCTTCGCAGGGTTTATATAACATCGTGCTTGTTGCCATCCCGGTTAACGACTCTTCCATTGAAGAGCAGTCTCGTGTTGTCCTCAAGGGGCAACTCATACGATGATCACCAAACAACCATATCACATCCTCGTACTGGTGATGTGCTTCATCGTTGCCATCTCGGTTGATGTGAAGGCGCAGTTGATATCCGGTTCATCTACAGAGGGCGTTGATATTCCGTTCGATACTCTGCGACTAAAAGAAGAGTGGTGGATAGGTGCTTCTGTCTCAGCACACTATGCAATGGGCTTTGGCACATTAACGGTTCAATATGTGGGTGGCACGGCACCTGATGCACCTACGCTGTCGGCTCAGACCCAGGGTGGATTTGGATACGGTGTGGCTATTGCGCCAAGCATTGAATACCGATCCTACAACAGCCCCCTAGGACTAATGCTCAATCTGGGTGTTGACTACCGGTATGCCACGAGCACATCCACAACCCCCGTTTCAAATGGCATCTATGCCTACAATGCCACGTTTGAATCCAACTCGTCCATTCTCTATGGCACGGTAACGCTCCTTGCCAAGTATAGTCTTGGCAGCCGAGGATTTTTTGTGATAGGGGGCCCCTTCCTCGACCTTCCACTCAGCTCAAACTCCTATATCTGGCAACACGAACTATTGCCACCAGATGAGGTAGTGGGGGAAGAACCGGGATTTCCGAATACCAGCATCAAGTTTGCCACTACTCCTGATATGCGTCCACGGGTAGGGTTCCAGATAGGTTTCGGAACGGATATCATGACGGGACTTTTTGGTTATACCAGTCAGCTTGTTTCGCCCTTTATCTTGATTCAAGGGGCTACCCCGGTTGTCTCTGACCCAACAGCCTGGAATAGTTTGATGTTCCGCGGCGGGGTTATCTGGCGGGTAGGTTTGTGAAAAATTTCACTATGAACTACCCGAATCATATCGTAAAATTACGTAAGTAAAAACAACTCATGGAAGAGCAATGAATAATCTGAGTCTAGCCATAATGCTTGTTGCAATAATGCCAATATTGGCAATTGCCCAATCATCTGAGACTTTCAGCACGATCAGGCTTGAGGATGAAACAACGGGAAATGCCATAACGTTGTCGCCTTCTTCGCTCACGTCCTCATACCAGTTAACATTTCCTGCCTCTGTGCCATCAATAGGGCCTGCTAGTGTTGCTCTGGTCTACAACCGGTTGACGCAGTCCACGTCATTCAACGCACTGCCTACTCTGAATCTCCTACCACAGCAGATCGGCTATCTCGATGCGGATGGCACCACGATCCGTGGATCGTCAGGTTTGGTGTGGGATACAACCGCTACACAGCTGCAACTTCAAACAACAACATCGGGCACGTTGCTGTCCGTGTTGCGCACGCCATCTTCGACGATGCCGGTCGCAACCTTTGTAGGAGGCAATGTTGGTATCGGGACAACAACTCCAAACGTAGCCCTCGATATCGATGGGGATATGGCCATTCGAGAGTTGAACTATACAACAGCAATTGCAGCTGCCGTCAACCATAACTTCGATTTCGGTAATACAAATCGTGCTGGCTTTGTTCGACTTGCTACAGCGTTGGCTGCCGGACGGACCTTTACCGGCTTCGTAGGTGGTAGGAACGGCAAGGAACTTGAGATTCTGAATGTATCAGGTCAAGTAATGACCCTGGCCAACGAGTCCACAGGATCAGTAGATACAACAAGGATCCGCACTGCAACAGGTGCAGACTTGGACATCCCGGCTCAGGCATCGATCAGACTACGATATTCTGCAGCTGAACAACGTTGGCGGGTAACGTCTATGTCGCCCGTGATCGTGCAAGCCTTTACAAAGTTTGCAGACGTGGTAGCCGCCGGAGATACAGAGATCCCAGTGAACTCCGCGTCCTATATCAAGGTGACGAATAACAGCGGCAATAAGAACGTTACCTTCCCGAACGGAACGATTGTTGGACAGATCGTGGTAGTGCAAAATTTAGGCCCAGATCGCATTACGATCACAGGAGCTAACATCACCATCACGCCGCCGTCGGATAAGGCCGACCAAGGTGATGCATTGTTCTTTGTGTGGGATGGTGCAGACTGGCAGCTGATTGCACGCAAAACCTAACAACAATTACCGCAGTAGATGCAGTACAAAGGAAGCCCCTTTGCCGGGGTTTTCTCTGTAGCTGATCCGCGCACCCATGCGCGAAGCCATACGTTGGGCTAGATAGAGTCCAAGTCCGAGCGACTCTTCGCCACCTGTTGTTTTTGCGCCGAGAGTAGCATACTTCGTAAACAGGAGATGTTGTTTTTCTGGGTCCACACCGGGACCATTGTCGCAAACACAAATGAAAGGGGCTCCATCTTCTTCATTTACACTCAGTGTAATTGTAGAGCCGGCTGGGATGTACTTTAAAGAATTTGTGACGAGATTATCGATGATTGCATCAACAATTGACGCATCACCGGTTGCCCATACGTTGGGCTTACCAATCTCGATACGTAACGTAATTGATTTAGCAACAGCGCGAGTTGTATGTCTGTCGTACGCTCGTTTTGCAAGAAGCGTTAGATCAAGTGGGTTAATAACGAGCCCCGTTGACCGTCTGTCAGTGCGTGATATCTCCAGAAATGCGTGTACCGTATTCGACATCCTCATTGTAAGAGTGAGGAGGTCATGGCAAAGTGAGAGCACATCAGATTTATCTAGAACATCGTAGTGACTGATGATCGTTTGCAACATTCCTCGACTATCGCCAAGCGGGTTGCGAAGGTCATGAGCGGCTATGGCCATGAACTCGTCTTTTTCTGCGGCAAGTTCGCGTAACTCGGCATTCACACGCTGGAGGTCCTCTAGTGCCTGAGACAGTTCAACATTGCGGAGGCGATAGATCTCCTCTTCTTTTTCTTTCCGTTCTCGGAATCGAGATTCCTGAATGTCGTGGAGTCTCTTCTCAATCTCAGCCGTGTGTTCGTCTACATAGTGTTTCGTCCACTCGGCTAGAGCGTCGAATGCCTCGCGCGAAGATTCGTTACGTGCATGTGCTTGGGCAAGGATGTGGAGTGCCTCAAGCGTATAGACGTGGGCCTTTACTGAGCG
Source organism: uncultured Ignavibacteria bacterium (assembly GCA_937870915.1). Lineage (GTDB taxonomy): Bacteria > Bacteroidota > Ignavibacteria > Kapaibacteriales > Kapaibacteriaceae > UBA10438. The sequence goes on along the minus strand of CALMZQ010000137.1, from coordinate 39,077 downwards.
AAGGATCGCAACGGCACGATGCAGAAATTCGATCGCTTCCGGGAAGCGCCCGGTCTCAAATCGTAGTTTACCCAAACTAAAGAGCCAAAACCCTTCATTGTATTGAAATCCGTCTCGCACAGCCATTTCAAGTGCTTGCTGGAGGTAACCTTCCGCTTTTTCGAATTCACCACGACCGAGGTACATCGTGCCAAGGTTACCAAGGACCGGCCCTAGAATGGCATTGATCGGGTACTCATGTAAGTAGTCTAGCGTTTCAAGCAAAGCGCGTTCCCGTCCGATCGAATCGCCAAGGATCTCAAGCGTTGTGGCTCTGTTAGCCATAACATGGGCAATAATCATTGGCGTAGCAGACTGCGTAGCTACTCTGATCGACTCATCGGCAAATTCTAGAGCGCTATCTCTTTCGCCCCTACGAGCCATAAGAATGGAAATATGACATGCCGATTGAGCCTGACTGGCCAGTTCACCTAGCCCCTTTTCAATGTCATAGGCACGAACAAAGAACTCGAGAGCAACATCGTGTTCATCTCTCCGAACGCAGCTCTCGGCAAAGTTGTAATACACGATGGCCATGCCACGAGCATCACCCAAACGCTCACGCAGATCGATAGCAATACGATACTCATCATGCGCAGCCTCCGGGTTTCCCAATGCATCAAGAATGCCGGCATGGAGAGTGTGCACTCGTGCTGCCAATTCGAGGTCGGACGTAACAAGATCTTGAGATAGGTACGGGGCTAATGTTTCCCGCGCAGCCTCAAAATTGTTCTGGCGATGATAGACTGTGGCTCTAACGTATGCCGTGTGAGACGCAGAATCGGATTCGACCGAACAGTCAGCATCAGCTGCGTCAAGGATGGCGTGCGCCTGGGAAAAGTTGGCATGTAATGAATGAAACTGGGCAAGTACATGCCGGATCCGAACACGTTCTGCCGGATCTTCTACCCTGGAAAGCTCACTATCTGCCTTTGCAAGCAGGGCGTCTGGTCCTTGAGCGGACGGCATTCGTAGGAGCCCCTTTCGAAGCTTCTCAAGAAACGATATCGACGCATTATCGGTGTTCTCTGCCATAGCGGGTAAAAGTACGGAATACGAAGATGGCTTTCACTCCGGCTGTGGAGGGTCATTTTGCTATATTGCGCCGCTTCTAAATGCATCGTTAACCACGAAGAACGGAACTGCTCGCATATGGGCGATGTCGCGTTGCTTGCTACACTTTTCGCACCTCTTGCAGGTTCGATAGCACTGTTGTTCATTGATCGCGAGCAGACCAAGGCGATCAAGGTGGCAGCACTTGTGGTCTCGGTGGGGACGTTCCTAGCGTCGCTCCTGCTCCTACCCGCATTTGATTCCTCATCTGCTTCCATGCAGTTCGTGATCAATCAGCCGTGGATCACGTCTCTAGATGCCGGTTTCCGGATCGGATTGGACGGCACATCTCTCCTCTTGGTTCTGCTCACTACGTTGATCATGCCAATCGCCCTCCTAACGTCCTACGGGCCCATCACAAAGAGCGTAAAGGAATATTACGTTTTGATGCTGCTCCTGCAGTTCGGCATGACGGGTGTTTTTATGGCGTTGGACACCTTCCTGTTCTACGTGTTCTGGGAGCTTATCCTGATCCCGATGTACTTCATCATCGGCATCTGGGGCGGTAAGGACCGTATATACGCCGCGATCAAGTTCTTCTTGTACACGCTTGTTGGTTCGTTGCTCATGCTCATTGCCATTATATGGCTGGGTTTAGCAGCAAAGGCAGCCGGGATTGGATTTACTGCCGATCTTATGAAGCTCCGAATGATTGGGCCAAATATTCCGATGGACGTGCAAACGTGGCTGTTTTTTGCCTTCGGACTGTCCTTCTTCATCAAAGTCCCTCTCTTCCCATTGCATACATGGCTTCCTGACGCACACGTTCAGGCTCCAACGGCCGGTTCTGTGATACTTGCCGGTGTTTTGCTCAAGATGGGTACCTACGGCCTCATCCGTTTTAATCTCGAGCTCTTCCCACAGGCGTCAGCTGAATACGCAGGTGCAATCAGTGTACTCGCCGTGATTGGCATTATCTATGGTGCGCTCGTTGCAATGGTGCAGACCGATATAAAGAAACTTGTTGCCTACTCCTCGGTAAGCCACCTTGGATTTGTGGTCCTTGGCATTTTCTCGCTCACCATTGAAGGTGTGCAGGGTGCTGTGATTCAAATGGTGAACCACGGACTTTCAACAGGCATGTTGTTCCTTTGTGTGGGTGTGCTTTATGAGCGTCGTCATACACGGGAGATCTCGGACTACGGAGGCATTACAAGTGTTATGCCAAAGTTCGCTGTGCTTTTTGCAATTGCGATGTTTGCTTCGGTAGGCCTTCCCGGTCTCAATGGATTTGTTGGTGAATACCTTACGCTTCTTGGAGCGTTCCGCAGTCCGTTCTTGGGTAGCTGGACCTACGCAGTGATCAGTGCTTCAGGCGTGATCTTTGCGGCGGTATACCTGCTTTGGATGTATCAGCGTGTGATGTTTGGTACGAACGACAATCCGGAGAACAAACATCTCCGCGATCTTACAAAAAGCGAGTATTGGCAGCTGGTGCCCCTTGCCGTTCTGATCATCTGGATCGGTGTGGCCCCAAACACACTAATGAAATTTTCCGAGCAAAGCGTCCGCGCAGTAGTCAGCAAGGTGGAACTCTTCAAGTTTGGACATCATGCACATTGATCTCTTTGGCTCCATGCCGCTGATCGTTATCTGGCTCGCGCTGGGTGCCGTCGGTATCGCTCTTCAGGCCTTCGTTCGCAATAACACTCGCCTCGTGTTCAGCTACTATGCAGGAACACTTGTGCTCACCGCGGCACTTGCCCTTGTAACGTCATCTCATAAGGGGGTAACGTTCGAAGGCATGATCACCATGGGTGGCTTTGCGAACTACTTTGACGTTCTCTTCTGCGGTGCAGGGCTCTTGGCGATGTTTGCCGCCCGACCGTATCTGCAGCGCGAGAACTCGGAACTCGACGAGTATTACACCTTGCTTGTTTCGGCAGTATCGGGCATGATGCTGATGGCCCACGCCAACAACCTTCTAGTCCTTTTTGTTGGCATCGAACTGATGTCCATTTCCTTCTACGTGATGGCGGGATTCCTCCGCACAAACATCCGTAGCGTTGAAGCAGCGTTGAAGTATTTCCTCCTCGGTGCGTTTGCCACAGGTTTCCTTGTATATGGAATGTCCTTGGTATACGGGGCTACGGGTTCACTCCAATATGATGTGATCGCTTCTGTAGTTGCTAGCAATGCAACGCCGTTTCCGGCCTTGCTTGCTATCGGAGGTGTTCTCCTTGCCGTTGCGCTGTCATTCAAGGTTGCTGCATTCCCATTCCACCAGTGGGCGCCGGATGTCTATGAGGGTTCGCCTACGGTAGTAACGGCCTTTATGAGCACGGCAGGCAAGGCAGCCGCTTTCAGTGCCTTTATTGCTGTGTTTGCCGTGATGATGCCGAACACATCAACACTCACCCCTCAGCTGCAGCAGATGCTAGCTATTGTATCAGCTATCACGATGTTGATCGGCAACTTTACGGCTCTTGCGCAAACCAACGTTAAACGCATGTTGGCATATTCTTCTATCGCTCATGCCGGATACCTTCTCATGGGTATTGTGTCCAATAGCGGTTCGGGGTATGCTGGCATTACGTTCTATATCACTTCGTATGTGTTCATGCAACTTGGTGCCTTTGTGGTTGTGGGCATCCTTGAGCGTGGGAATGAAGAAAATCTTCAACTCAGTGACTATGCCGGACTTGCAAAGCGGGAACCCGCCCTCGCATTTGTCATGGCGGTCTTTATGCTTTCCCTTGCTGGTATTCCGCCGTTCGCAGGCTTCTTTGGAAAGTATCTGCTCTTTGTTTCCGCAATCGAATCCGGATACACATGGCTTACGATCGTGGCCGTTGTGTCATCTGTTGTGAGTGCCTACTTCTATCTTGGCCTGATCGTGAAGATGTATTTCACAGAGTCGCATACGGAACATGCACCTGCATCATCCGGTCTCGCCGGTATCACCTTGGCAGTAACCACAGCAGCAACCATCGTTATGGGGCTGTTCACTTCACAGCTTCTTTCGATCTTCGGTACGTGGTGGTAAGGCCACGGTCCTTACCATGAACCGCTCATTCTTCCTCCTCCTCTGTCTCCTTACTCTTGGTGTGGTATGTGCTCATGCACAACCAACGGCAGAGGTGTATTGTAATCCGTTTGACCGTGCAGATACGGTGATGGATTTTGGGGTAACTCTAGAGGGATCGCCTACAACACGCACCTATGTTATTGAGAACAACGGTCTCACAACGATTGGTGTCCTCGAGACCAATCCTCTTGCAGACCCGTACTACCTGATCATCAACGTGCCGGGTATTCCTCCCGAAGATCCACGGAAAGAAGAGTTTGAGCGTGGCGAACGTTTGGCATACTATATCCCGGCCGGCGAGAAACGAACATTTTCAGTGATTTATTTGGCGTTTGCCGGTAATCCGCTCTTTCCGCCTGATAGGGTGGTGGAGGCGTTATTGAAGCTTCGTATTGTGGATAGTCTCGACCCGCTAGGCACGTCACTCGACAAAACATTTCGCTTGCGAGCGCTCAAAACCACCAGCATTCTTGCATCCACTGCACCTTGGATCGCGTTTGATTCGGTGTACGTAAATCCTCAGCCCCTTGCTCCTACATCGCCGTACACCATTGATAATGCAATCTCGCGACGGGTGACGGTTGACCGACAGATCCTCGAAATGCAGACAACCTTGGTGGGTCCGCCGGAGATAGAGGTTGATACTTTTATGAACGTGGAGTTCGGGCCAGAAGATTCTGTTGTTTGGACCACTCGGTACAAGCCCTATAATAGGGGGCTGGACAGTGCACACTTCCTCGTTGTTTATCGCCCGGATGTAACTGCAAGACCCGATACGGTTGTGGGGATCATCTCCGGAATTGGAGTTGAACAACGCCTTACACTCATAGGTGCCATTGGAGATCAACTACCGGTTGTTGTCCGCGGAGATACAGTTGACTTTGGGGATGTCCCAACAGACGGTGTTGGTGTGACTGCCAAGATCATCGTCCGTAACGATGGCAATGTGAACATTGGAGTTCTCTCAGAAAGCAAGTCAGGTACACTTCGAGACACAGCGGCCTTTGCAGTTACACGGCACCTCGCAGATAAGGGGCCAACCATTCGAACGGGTGTGTTTGACACGCTTGAGGTAACATTTGCTCCCACGGATGGGGGTGACCATCGTATACGATACGTTGTTGGTACTGACCTTCGGCAGCGAGGAATAGATGGCGTACCTGATGGAGCGCAGATAACACAATGGCACTTCAAAGGTTTTGGTCAACGCCCGCAGATCCAAGTAACACCGGCAGAGATCGATTTCGGAACGGTTGTCTTATTAGCTACATGCACATCGATCGTAGAGCGGACCATTACCGTTCGCAACATTGGAAACGCCGAACTACGTGTGGATTCTATTCGGATCTCCCCGGCAACTGCCAGGATTTCCGTTTCGCCTCTCACCTTCAGACTTCCGCCGGGTGGATCTCAAGTAGTGCGATGTATCTATGAACCGGAATCTGATGGCTCCTTTGCAGGCGCGATCACGATCTTCACGAATAGTCTCATTCGGTCGTATGATGTGCAATACGTTGCCACAGTAGTCCGGCCGGATAGCATCAATGTTGGTGTGCCGGAGGTGACGTATGCGCGGCCGGGTTCGATAGCAGGAATTGCTGTGTTGGCAACACCGGAACGGCTGAAGACCACGGACCGTTGTGTGCTCACGATGAACTTTAATCCGAATCTCCTTCGGTATCGAGGTGTTCTGCAAACCGGGACTGCCAGCGAAGGGGCACAAGTGATAGACGCTACGGAACAGCCCCGAGGCTCGTTACGATTGGCACTGCAAGCACCCGCCAATTTTTTGGAACGCCCGGAATTGATCACGATCCTCTTTGATACGTTTTTGGGAGAGAGTGCCTCTACCGATGTTTCGTTCTCCACAGGATCTACCACCTTTGGCAATGCCGGATGTAGCTCAGTCCTTACTGTTTCATCAGAATCGGGACAATTTATGCTCGATTCACTCTGTGGCCTGTCGTATAAAACGGTGGTTTCATCGGTTCGACTCTTGGCCGGAGTGTTTCCTAATCCTGCTACTGATGTGACCACGGTGACATTTGTTGTGCGAGACAAACAACATGTATCTGCGGTGTTACTCGACGCATTTGGCAGATCGTATGAGGTACTGGAGCCAAGGGAATTCACTCCGGGTGTCCATACTATTCCAATGCCTGTCGGACATCTTCCGTCAGCTGCATACACTCTCGTGGTCAGGTCTGGATCGGTCTTTTCTAGTGTACCATTTGTGGTAGGCCGATGAAGAGATCGGTGGCCATAGCGTTCTTGATGTGTTCCATTGTCCTTAGTGCCGGAGCACAGGGATTTGATTGGCAAACATCACCACGTGTGCCATATCAGATTCCCAAGCGTTATGTAGGGATTGAGATAGGCTCTGGCTACACCCAACATCGTGGCTCCCTTGAATACATTGAACAAGAAGTTGGCATCGTATGCTGCGATTACGAATCCGGTAGTGGCCTGCCCCTTTCCATCAACATTGCCGGAGAACAATGGCTATCACCCAGTGTGTCCGTTCAGGCCGGCCTAGGATTCACACTCATCAACGCTTTGTTTGTAACGCCGTCTGTTCCGGTGCCATTGTCGAGTGGTGAGCTACTTAGAACCGAATATGTCCTAGAGGGGGCGATGACGTATCTCACTCTGCATGGTGGAATCGGAACCCGGCTCTTTGGCACACACCTTACGGCTGGTGGGGGAGTACGATTGCATATCTACGCAGGCGGATCACTTTCGCAGTTGGAACGGGTGATATCGCCTGACTACTATCTGTTCACACAGAATCCGCGGTCAAAGGAGCAGGAGCTAGGAAACACGTTCCTCGACCATGCAAATCGCATCCAGATTGAGCCCTATGCACAGGTCGGATACAACATTTCGGTAGCGAACGGATTTTATCTCAGTCCGTCGGTCTCTATTGGAATACCACTCTTGAGCGTATCAACTCAGGATACGTGGCGAATGCTCAATTTTGGGGCTCGGATTCGTCTGATGAAGGGGCTCTAGCCAGCCGATACTATATTTGTGGCTTCATCGTCAGTGGACGTGAACTACGCAATTTCAGTCAGGAGTACTCTAAAATGGTCAAGCGTCTTTTTGTTGTCCTTGCCGTTGCAGGTTTTGCAGCCGTTAGCGCCCTTGCCCAACCGAAACTTGAAGTTGTCGGTGGCGAAACATATGATTGGGGAAAGGTTAAGCCCCCTAAAGAAGGTCATCTCGAAGCTGAGATCAAGATGAAGAACGTAGGCAACCGTGCCATGAAGATCACGGACGTCCGTCCGGGCTGTGGATGCACCAAAACAGACCCTGATAAGTTTGAACTCGCTCCCGGTGAGATCAGCACAATGAAGGTGAAACTTAACATCAGCCCTGCACAATCGGGTCCGATACAGAAGAACATCACTGTGTCGTGGGCAGATCTCGAAGGCAGTAAGGCGCAAGCAGCTATGCGCACGAATAACACACCTATCCCTGTTGGTGCAGATACTACTGTCCGCTCGGGATATATCTGGCTCAAGGCAGATGTGCAGCGTGCTCTTATGTTCACACCGTCTATCTATTTCTCGTTCAATGATCTCAAGGTTGGACAAGAATCAACATCAAAGATGGAAGTGACTAACAATTCCGATCAAGACGTGGTCTTCTCCGATTGGTCAACAGAAGGTGGCATCGTCTGCAACCAAGCTACTCGGGTAACACTCAAGCCCGGACAAAAGATGGAGATCATCGCCAAACTCGTCCCCGCCGTTAAGGGTAATTATACTGGCGGTATCAAGTGCAAAACGTCCCATCCTGATCACGCAGACCTTGATCTCAAAGCCTATGGCTTCGTTCAGGAACCACAGAGCCCGGTGTTCCAGAATAGCACAACTCCGAAGCAGTAACCCCCTGGTTAATGTGCTAATGTGCTAATGTGCTAATGTGCTAATTCTAGTTTCACGCTAGCACACTAGCACATTAGCACATTAGCACATTAGCACATTAGCACACTAACGCGGGATCTCCACTTCCCACACCCTTCCGTTTGGAGGTGCTGGGATGCCGCGTCCTAGGATCCATGGGTTGAGGAGTTTGACGTCCTTGTATGTTGTGCCGTTGGCCATGGCCCATTGGGCTAGGTTGGAAACGGCGCCATTCTCGCGTATGGTACGAGTAGGGGGCGCGGTGTAGCGCTCAGATTCCGGAACAATGATGCCGTATTGGTGGGCATGTTCCATGAGGTGCTTGACCATGGCAATGCGTAGGATGTAGCGCGACGTTTCTTCGTTGAGGAAGAGGTCGTAGTAGTCATCCTTCTGCTGGAATTTTACATTCCCACTCAGATTCTCATGACCCATGTTGTATCCGGCGGCAGCATTGGACCATGACCCGTTGGCTTCGCGGCCCGCACGCAGATAGGCAATTGCAGCCCTTGTGCTCTTGATCACATTGCGTCTCTCATCGATTTCATCTGTGATTGTTAGTCCGTAGGCACGTCCGGTACTTGGGATAAACTGCCATAGGCCTACGGCATCTTTCGGCGACCGAGCCATGAACAGTGCACTTTCCGCTACGCTCAGATATTTGAGGTCATCGGGGGCCCCGGCTTCCTTGAGGACCTTTTCATAGGTAGGAAAATACCGGCCGGATCTCTTGATGTAGAGTATGATCTGTCCGGGTGTTTGCAAGTTGATGTAGAACTCACGTTCCGCACGTTCTCGCACTTCAGGGATATCCAACGGCACCCGTTCGCCGCAGAAACTGAGCTCCTTGGGTAGCTTCCACGTGCTAATTGCTAGGGTGTCTGCGCTGCGCTTCGTTTCGTCTGCCCGGCCCTGGGCTGTGTCTCCGCACGAGGGTAACACAACTGCTAGGCAGGTTGCTGCAAAGCCGATGGCGATACGTTTATGGACTGGGTGCATAGTTCTCTTTCTCGTTCGTCGTTCGTTGCCAAGAAGACGATGCCGCCTTGTTGCTGGTGTGAAGCTATCTCGCGGGCAAGGATCTCTCGGCCTTGAATATCAAGGGTAGTTGAAGGTTCGTCGAGCATCAACAATGGAGGTGCCAGGCTAACTGATAACGCAATGGAAACGCGCTGCCGCATCCCGCTTGAGAATGTACGAACAACATCGTTAGATCGGCGACTCAATCCCACTCGATCGAGTATCTGATCTATCAACTCGTTAGAGGCAGTCCTCCCGTGCAACTTCGCATGTTGTTGCAAGAGTTCACGGGGAGTGAACTCGTCGTAGATCTGGAGGTAGGGGGCAACATATCCGCAGGAAAATGGTCGCTGCTCAGAGGTTATCTCGGTACCGTTCACCGTGAGCGTAATGTCGCCTGCATCGGCACGCAGCACGCCTGCAATGATCCGCATCAGCGTTGATTTACCGCTGCCGTTTGCACCAAGGATGCCAATCACATCGCCGGATGTGCCGGCGAGATCAATGTCTCTGACGATGGTCTTGCCGTTGTACGTTTTGCGAACACCAGCGAGGGTAATGGTTGTCATCGGCGTACGGAGATCTTAAGCAACGTGGATGTGCCTTTTGATTCAACACGGACGAGATACGTCCCGGGCGCAAGATCGTTAGGCAGCTCGAAAGGAGCAACGATTCGATCGCCGTCAAGCATTACCGTCGAGGTTGTAGCTGCCATACCGATCGTAGAAACGGTCATTAACGTCAGTGTGACTTTTTCACCCGGCGACCCATTGGCAACGGGGACAAAAAGCTCACGTGTGGCTGAAATGGAGAGCGGCTGGGGGTAGGGAGATGCAGGCTTGCGGGTCTGGGCACCATCGAGCACAACACAGATCGATTCCGGAGCCACTCGGATTCCCCAACTCGTCCCTGGAACGATAGCGTCAGTTGGTAGGGGGCTTTCCGTGACGGTAACGGTGTATGACGTTGCTGAAGTTGCGTCGCCGGCAATGTATGCCGTTTCGTTTGGCCAGGTGAGGATTACGGCCACACTCACAGGTTCATCGCCGGATGCCGATGGGACGGAGAAACGCAAGGCCCGCACTTCGAACGCACGGAGGAATCCGGACGAGATAACCGATGGTGCGATGGCGCGTTCGTCCGTGTAGAGGCGGATCTCTGGGACACTTTCGGCTCCCGGGATCACCGTGTTTGCCTCACCTCGTGAACCTGTTTGGTAAAATGTTGGAAGCTGGGCGCAGAATACGTCACGAAAACTCACACCGCATTGCGCATAAGCGTCCACCACTGCCTTTGCCGGCATCGAACCTTGTGCTATCCTCTCCCAGGCAAAACGCATTGTATGGGTGGAGACACCCGCCATTACATTGCCATACCATCCCCATACATAGCCATTCACCACGTCGGGGTCAGAAAAGGGCCACCTCTCGGGATCGGCAAAAAGCTCACTGGCATAGATGGCCCAATCTCGAACGTCAGGCCATACACGGAGCTCCATCCACGTAGAGGATAGCTCGTAGAACATACGCTGTTGCACAGCCAAACCGTATCGACCGATCTGGATCACATGGTGAAACTCGTGTGCGCAGGTAACACGCAGAGCGTCTATGCCAAACGTGGCGTAGGCCGGGTTGCCGGAGAGATCACGATCCGATTCGGCAAAATTGTTGTCAATGTCCATCCACGTCGTATATCGATCGATCGGTTGCGACCCAATCAACGTGTCGAGGGTGGTAATCCCATAGAGGCTGCTCCCCGACGGACCGGCTTGACTCAGATCCCGGACGTAGACATCTATGGCTCCGTTCCCACCTTCACCTCCATCAGAAGGAGGTGGAAGGTAGCCCAACGTATCAATCTCGGCTCGATAGACGTGTTCTAGCGTGCGTATACATTCGTCGATATAGTCCGGAACCGCATTGCCATCACCATCAACAACACTCACAGCGTCGGGTCCAGTTGTCGCATAATGCACCCGGAATAGCCCGGAAGTGGCATCGACAAAGAAGGGCAGTGAAGGCCGCTGGATAGCCTGTATCCCTGCCTGAACCTTACGAACCTGTTCGGGTGTAGTCCGCACAGCAAATCCGCAATGTGTTCTCAAGGATTCTTGAGCAAGGAGGGGAAGGGGCAAAAAACAAAACGCGACCAGGAATAAACCTGCTCGCGAAACTGTAGTGCGATGGAGTGCCGCCAACAACGTTAGCGGAACATTTCCTTGATCATGCCCCACGTGCGCTTGATACCGCTCACATTGTGTGTAACGCCAACCGTATTCGAGTAACTGGTGCTTTGGTCAGCGCCGATCATCTTCAGGCGATACGTGAAATAATTGCGAGCCACAGCGCCATCATTACCATCGCGCTTGCCAAATGCTTCGTCGTCGCGATATGAATAGGCTTGATTATTACCCTTGGCTTGGACCGTTGCGATATATCGGAAGGAATTGTCTTCTCCCGCGCGTTCGATCTCATATTGCACAAGTTCCGGTTCGTTATTGGACTTCCACTCAAGGGAAACTGACGTACCGTTCGATTTAGCTTGGAAATACTGCAACGTTACCTGTACGGCAACGCCTGCGACAGTGGTCACAACAAGAATTCCAAGGATGAGTGCTAGTCGGCGCATAGTGCAAAGATACAAAGGCAGACTGAGGAATATCCTCCGTACAAGAGAAAAAGACGATTGCCGTGCAGGAATGTTACTCGCCCGAGGTTGGGCTAGAGCTGGCAATCGACAAGGCTCCACTTGGACAGCCATTAACCACGGAGACAAGTTCCGAGGAATTGGCATTTTCCGGCTGAACCCATGGCTTTACACGCGGGTTAAATACACTTGGAAGATTTCTGAAGCAGTGCGCCGAATGGATGCACTTCTCAGGTTGCCAAACTACTGTTACCTCGTCGGTACTGTAGTGTTTAATGACGTCAGGCATGGACCCCTCCTTTACTTGGACGTTTAAGGGTGTAACGTACTCAATGTGAGCAATCCTACCAAAAGAATATCGTCCACAAGGACGAGATACGTAGTTTTGCCAAAGAATGTTCCCATTTCGCCCCATAATAGCCGTCATTTCCCTGGTGCTGTTTTTTGCAGCCACCACGGGCGTGCCTGTGATGATCCACTATTGTGGGGGCGAGGCAGTAGCTGAATCGTGCCCGCCTGACGAGTGTTGTCAGGACGAGGCTGGTTCAGAAACACAGGAAGAAGAATCCTGCTGTACCGAGGAAGTTTCAGTTACCTCGGTAGATAATGAGGGTCAAACCTCGCACATCGGTGCGCCGGTGCCTTCTATGAGTGAAGGAGAAGCCCCCTCCCTTCTGGACAATCTGGTCCAAAAGGGATGTGCAAGGCTACATGTAGGGCATGTTGTACAGTGTCCCGCACAACCGCCTGACCAGTCAACGCTCTGCCTCTTTAGGATCTAGAACCCTTCCGTCCACTCGCAGACCCCGGCAAGGTGCCGCGCGGTCGTACTTGTGTTGAACGGAATGAGGTACCAATGTCAACGATAATTCTGAAAGCCTTTTTGGGGCTTGTCCTTGCCAGTATACCTATTGGTCTGGCAGCCCAATCCATGGTACATGGATTCGTAACAGCCGATGGAGTACGGGGCGACCGTGAGCCATTGCGTAGTGCTACGGTTTTGTGGAAGGGCACGCGAGAGGGTACACTTACATCAGCGAGTGGGCACTTTATGCTCAAGCGCTCATCGCTCACAGACACGCTCGAGATCCGGTATGCCGGATATGAGACGCAGTTCGTAGCTGCACCTGCAGACTCAATCGAGGTGGTGATGGTACTGCGAACAGAGAACGTGGTAACGGTTGAAGCAGACCAGCCCACTATCACTCGTGCGCCACAAAAGACGGAGACAATCTCCAAAAAGGATCTCGTAAAAGCGGCCTGTTGTTCCTTGGCTGAATCCTTCGAAAAGAACCCATCCGTAGAGGTGTCTTTTGCTGATGCCGTTAGTGGAGCAAAACAAATCCAGTTGCTTGGATTGCGCGGACTCTACACGCAATTCTTGATAGAGGCAGTACCATTGGTTCGATCGCTGGAAATGCCGTACGGACTAGATCACGTACCCGGACCCTTCATGGAATCGATCAGTATATCCAAAGGGGCTTCTACCGTAACCAACGGCTACGAGTCGATGACCGGTCAGATCAATATCAGCATGCACGACCCACGCACAGCCCCCTCCCTCTACGTGAATGCATACGGAAATACGCAGGCACGGTTTGAACTCAATCTGTATGGTGCTCAGCAGATTACAGATGAACTCAGCACCATGACGATGCTCCATGGAAGGATCATGGACATGACGATGGATAACAACAACGATGGCTTTGCAGACATCCCAGCTTTCAAACAGGTGAACGTGGTCCATCGGTGGTTGTATAACAACGATGAGATAGAGTGGCAGGTCTTTGTACGCGGACTCCTCGATCAACACACGTCCGGACAAAGCATCGTAGGACATACAGCCGATCCACATGCACATGATTCAACTGCGGACTCGCCGTATGACATCGTAACGGATATCGGACATGCCGATGGCTTCGTCAAATTCGGCATCCTCAATGCTTTTGATGATATGGAAGGTAGCGGCGTTTCGCTTGTTGTAGCCGGTGCCTATCACGATGCAACGTCTACCTTCGGACTCCGTCAGGCACACGGTCTGCAACGCACCGTTAATGTGCGCGGTGTCCTCGCCCTGCCATTCTCCGAGGAAGTCAAGCTGGTAGGGGGCTTCTCCTACCTCTATGATGACGTGCAAGAATCCTTAATGTCGAACGTATTCTCGCGCATCGAACGTGTGCCCGGACTCTATGCAGAGGCAACATTGCAACCGGCAAAAAACGTCACCATTCTTGCCGGACTCCGCGCAGATGCGCACAACCTTTATGGAACACGAGTTGTTCCGCGCGCACATGTTAAATGGGGCATAACGGACATGACGTCGCTCCGTGCATCCATTGGTAGAGGATGGCGTGTTGCCAGTGTTGTAACGGAAAACCTCTCATCCTACATCAACTCACGTCAGGTCAACTTCGATCAATCGTTCCGGCCCGAAGATTCATGGAACATGGGCGCATCTTTCACTACGTCATTCGAAGTAGCTGACCGACCTCTCACGTTTGATGCGGAGATCTACACAACGTCCTTCTCAAATCAGATCGTCGTTGATTATGATAGATCTGTCCGCGAAGTGTGGATCACCAACCTCAACGGTGCGAGCTACGCAACAAATGTGATGGCGCAGGTTCTTGCTTCGCCATTACCACGATTTGATGTGCTCGTTGCATACCGATGGGTTGATGTGCAAGCCCCCTATGGTGGGACTCAACAACAACGACCTATGGTGAGCCGGTCTCGTGTGCTCACGACATTTTCCTATGCAACGTTGGAGGGTGAGTGGCAGGCAGACGTAACAGTTGCTTGGAACAGCACTGGTCGCCTCCCAACCACATCCGGGAATCCGCCCGGAGCAACCCTTTCCAATACGTTTCCATCATGGTGGCGCGTGAACGGACAGATCACAAAACGGTTCGGAACATTCGACATCTACGTGGGAATCGAGAACGCAACAAACTTCATTCAGAACGATCCGATCCTAGGCGCAGATATGCCATATGGAGAGACATTCGATGCCTCTCTTACATGGGGTCCGCTAGATTCTCGGATGTTCTACGCAGGTGTTCGGTTGACGATCGAATAGATCGCGTTACTCCCCGGCAATCGGATTCGTCATAACCGGTGGTTTTGGCATATCACCATCGAGCGGTCGAACTTCCAGATCTTCAAAAAGGATATCTGGTGCAATGATCGTTGCGATCACATATGCCGAACCGCCGGTGATGAAGGATGGCACAACACTCGGAGCGAGATAGTTGTGAACGCTATTCGTTTTAGATACGGCCAGAATGTCCTTGAAGGTAGCAGGGGAAATGCCTGCCCCCTCAACGCCGCGTATGAGTTCCTCGCGTCCGTCCGGATAGACGCGATATGCCTCGAGGAGTCCAATCTTGCCTTCTCCTTGTGAAATAGGCAGATCAGAACCGAGCTGGCGATAGACGCCAGTGAAGAGTAGGTTCTGGTCCATCGTTGATCGAACGATGATCCCGTACGGAAGCTCACGGTCCTTCACGAGCTTGAGGAGTTTCTTCTTGAGATCAGAAGGCGAAAGCTTGCGTTTCGCATCTGAACATGTAATGTCGATAACGCTGAGCATTGCACCGCCACCACGTTGATGACCATTGCTGGACTTCACGCGTTTCGTTGGGACCCGAGATGACAGGAGGGCGCGCAGGTAACCCTTATCAACAAGTGTTACGTCTTGCGCACGTATTCCCTCGTCATCTACATCAAAGTGTCCGGCAACGATCCTACCATTATCTCGTGCACGAGACGGCACTGCCTGTACACTCAGGAACTCGGGAAGTACACGTGCGCCGATCTTGTTTTGGAAGGCTTGGTTCCGGTCATTGGTAGAAAAGCCGCCTTCGGAAAGGGGCTGACGTTGTGCGACCAGATTTGGAGCAAAGAACTGACCGATCACTCCGGCTGCTGCCTGACCTTCAAAGATCACTGGACCAGAGTATGCCTCTATGGTTGGAGCCGATGTTTGTTTGTCTAATCGTGCCGCTGCCAAACGTACAACACGTTCTAGGGAGTCAACCGACGGAATGTCCGACGGGACGATGCCATAGGTAGCATATGTCTGAGCCAATGGCATTCCATCGGATGCCTGCGTTGTTGCAACGATCTCTACGCCAGTAAAACATTCATACTTGTGCAGCCTTCTACCTTCGGTGTTCATGTAGAATGTTTCTTTCGGCACAACCTCCATGCCAACGCGCGAGTTTTGTATCGAGGGATATGATCGAAAGATCGCACTGAGCCTCTGTGTAAGCCCAATCATCGACGGCACATCTGCCACTACTCTGTTCATATCTGCAGCAACGATGCTCTCGCCCGGCATCAGGCTGAAATCCCATGTGGTGTCCGTCCGTGTGCGATTCTTGAGTGTTGCTTCCTTCTTTGCATAAATCTCAATTGCTTGCTTGAAGCATGCATCAGTTGCAAGCCACAACTCTCTGCGCAAAGTCTCTTCGGACAGTTCGAAGGGAATGCGGCGATTCTTAAAACCTTCTTCATCGTCGCTCGACCCAAAGAAGCCTAGAGAGACATCGAAGAAATTGGTGTTGTCGAACTTGGCTCCACCAACACGCACGCGCACAGTTAGCGATGCGACGACCCCGGAATCAATGTCCTCAACCGTACCGAGCACGGCATGTACACTTGCGGAGCGTCGGATCTGCAGGAGATATTCAATGTGATACGGACGTGCCAGATCTCCAAGGTTCAACTCGCGGACCGAACGCTGCAGTTCGGTATCCATCGCAGAAAATATCGCCGATTCATCCATGCGTTGAGCGCTTGTTAGCGATGTACACGCTACAAGCAGAGTAAGCAACAGTGGCGTTTTCATGGGCGACCCTCCTTTGACTTCAATGACGGATCACTCAGCAGTGGCGGCTTAGCCTGTGACTTCTGTTTCTTCTGAACTTCTATCGTTGAAACGAGCAGGCTTGGAGAACTTGCACTCACAGGCACGCCGCCGGACTCCGCACCACACACACCATTGAAGATCCCGAGATCATCTGCAGCCGCAACGATGTTGTTGAAGGTGGTAAGGGGCGTTCCGATCAGGTCCACACCACGCACCAGTTCGTCGGGCCTGCCATCTGCAAACACCTTGTAAACCACGAGTGGTTGCACGTTGAATGCGTTCGGCACCGTACGTCCGGTGAATGTGAAGCCCCCTTGAATGTCTTCGAAGAGAAGTCCGAACTCTTTGTTCTGCTTACTACACTCGCGGCGCAGCATGGTGCGGAGTGTGTCGTAGGGGACTGTCGTGGTAGCTTCTACGATCAAGTTGGATTGACGAGAGACGGTCTTGAATCCGGCTTGACGTCTGCCGTGACCGTTGGAGTTCGGGAAGTTTTCGATAGGTGCGCGCGACATCAAGAAGCTGCGGAAGATCCCACTATCAACGGCAACAACCCGTTTGCCCGGCATGCCATCATCGTCGTACTCAAATGCACCAACGATGTCGTTTCCACGCAGCGACTTGATTGTGGGATCGAACACAACGTTGATGAACGATGGGAGGATCTGCTTGTTGAGGAAGGGCTTAAACGTCTGACTCGAATTCACATCCTTCTGGCGATGACCTTCAACACGGTGTCCGAAGATCTCGTGGAAGAACACTCCCGATGCACGTCCCGAAAGGATGGCCGGCCCGGTATAGGTCTCGAGTAAAGGGGCTGTCCGTAGCGCTCGTGCAATGTCAATGAGACGCTGAACCTCCTTCTCCATCTGTTTCTTCGATGGGAGTCTGTCTACTGCATATGCAGAGTAGCTCTCATACATTGGAAGGCTCATGCCATCATCAGCCTTTGCCTTCACGATCACAAACATCTTTACGATCGGTTCCGATGATTGGATCATCGTGCCTTCGGAGTTTACAACGTATTTAACGAGCAGGTCTGTTTGAAAAGAAACTCGACCGGAGAGGATGTGCTCTTTTCCGGCGCACATGGCACTCAGCGCTCGGACACGGTCACGCCACATTGCCGTGTCGTACTCAAACGGGACAGGCGTCTTTAGCGATACGTAGGCGCGTTCATGTGATAGATCCGCTGATGTGTCTTCTTCTCGAACCTTCACTTGGAGATTCGTTAGCACCTTGCCGTAGCGTTCGGCAGCTGAACGATATGCCTTGTCTGTTGCAGACCAGATAACGCTTCGAAGTGCACGTTCATCATCACCCATGGGCATTTCAACACCACGCGTGCCCCTTCCCATCTCAAAGGCAACTCCACGGATACTCCGTGTGTTGTCGAGCTGGTACGACCCAACGCGCAGGTCTACGTCGAGGATGCGGTTTTTCGACGTTACATCGATATCGAGCGCACCCATATTTGCCGTGATCACCGTAGAGGTGACTTCAGTAACGGAGTATGAAAGGAAATAGGGCGGATTCGTCTTGCCCTTCAGTTGCGACATTGTTCGGTCGAGCTCGGCCTTCATAGCCCGCATTACCGGAGATTGCTGCTGCGCAATGACGGACGTAGTGGCTGTGATCGCGAAGACCGCAACAACGACGAACCTAGGCAGACTTCGGATCGAGAATGTTCTTGCTGACAACGTTGAGGTCCTTGTCGAGTTCATAGGTGATGGGAACGCCTGTTGCAATTTCCGTCTTGAGAATCTGTTCGGGTGTAAGATGTTCAACGAACATGACCAGTGCCCTAAGTGAGTTGCCGTGTGCAACAACCAAGACATTCTTGCCGGCCTTAAGAAGCGGTACGATTTCTTGTTCGTAGTAGGGGGCTACGCGTGCTTGCGTATCCTTGAGTGATTCACCATTCGGTGGGGGAATATCATAGGACCGGCGCCACTCGTGAACCTTATCCGAACCAAATTTTTCTGCCGTTTCTGCCTTGTTCAATCCCTGCAAGTCACCATAGTGACGTTCGTTCAATGCTTGATCGCGATGAACCGGCAGGTTCGAAATGCCTGCTTCAGCAAGAGCGATATCGGCAGTTCGAATTGCACGCGTCAGCACAGAGGTAAAGAGAACATCAACCGGTACACCTTTGATGATCGCTCCCGCTGCCTTGGCTTCTTGTTCTCCCTTGGGTGAGAGATCAACATCCACCCATCCCGTAAAGCGGTTTTCTAGATTCCATTGTGACTCGCCGTGACGGACGAGCGTAAGTCTCGACATTGTTATTTCTCCGAACAAAGTTCCATGAGTACACCGCCTGTTGACTTCGGGTGTAGAAATGCAATAAGCATATCATGTGCGCCTGGTTGTGGCACAGTGTTGATCAACTTCACGTCATTGGCAGCAAGCCGTTGCAGGTCATCATTGATAGTATCTGTCCGGAAGGCAACATGATGGATTCCCTCACCGCGCTTTGCAAGGAAGCCGGCGATAGGTGAATCATCATTGAGTGGCGCTGTGAGTTCGATGCGTACACCGCCGAGTGAGAATGATGCGATGTCCACTCCTTGGTCAACCACCTGCTCGCGATGAAACTCCGTCACCCCAAAAATGGTGCTGTAGAGCCCCATACTTGCTTCGAGGTCCTTAACGGCAATCCCGATATGATCTACTGCGCTGATCATGCAATACTCCTCTCGTTAAAGAGCTGGGCGGCTCGCTCAAGATCGGTTACTGTATTGATGCCGTGGATCTCCTCCCAAGAAGGGGCGCACCAGGCTTCTACAACACGCTTTTCGCGTTGAAGGATGCTGATGATATCAGTGAGATAGAACTCACCTTGGGCGTTGGAGTTCGTAACACTTGTTAATGCGCGGAAGAGCTCGGTAGAATGCACCACATAAACGCCGGAGTTAATCTCGTTTACAGCGAGTTGTTCCGGCGTGGCGTCCTTATGCTCTACAATAGCCTGCAAGTAGCCGTTGTTGTCGCGAATGATTCGTCCGTATCCCGTTGGATCCGGTACTATTGCCGTTAGCACTGTTGCTACAGCATGCATGCTCCTATGACGGGCAACCAGTTCTTGTAGGGTTGAACTCGTGAGTAGGGGCACATCGCCACTCAGGATGATCACATCAGTGTCTGTATTCTCAAGGACGGGTGCTGTTTGTAGTACTGCGTGGCCGGTGCCCAGCTGTTGATCCTGAACGACACAAATGGCGTGGGGTGCGGCTTGGGCAACAAAACTGCGGACGGCATCTTTTTGATGACCAATAATCACCACAACATTGGTTGGGTGCAGTTCTGATGCTTGTTCCAGGACATATCCAAGAAGGGGCTTGCCGAACAACGGGGCGAGGACCTTTGCCAGATCCGGATTGCCCATACGTTTGCCTTGTCCGGCAGCGAGAATGGCGACCGAGAGATCGCGATGTCCGGTCATGCCTTAATTGTGCCGTGGCAGGTGGGTGTAGGCTTCAACGCTGGACGACGTAGAGACCGGGTCGTTGTTCTTGTCCACCAGCACAACCGTTGGTTGATACGCACGCGCTTCTGCATCCGGCAGTGAGGTGTAGCTGATGATGATGATCTCATCGTCCACATGCCCCTTACGAGCGGCAGCACCGTTAAGGCAGATGTCTCGACTACCCCGTGTACCCGGGATAACGTACGTTTCGAAGCGCTCGCCGTTATTAATATTCACCACCGACACTTTTTCGTAGGCGATAAGGTCTGCAGCCTCCATGAGCTCTTCGTCGATCGTTAGGCTGCCTTCATAATAAAGGTCGGCCTGTGTGATACGGGCTCTGTGGATCTTTGACTTGAACATGACGCGATTCATACTGTCTCCTGGCAGTGGCGGTGCCGTTTGTCCTTGTGGACAACAAAGTTACCGTATTTTGCGGGATGAAGATCACACTAGCCCAGATCGCACACGCCCGCAGCGGCGACAAAGGTGACGCTGCAAACTGCGGTGTTATTGCCTACAAAGAAGAATGGTATCCTATAATCCGGGACGTTCTGACCACGGAACGCGTTCAAGAATACTTTAAAGGGGTCTGCCTAGGCGCCGTTGAGCGCTACGAAATGCCCAACCTCTGGGCCGTCAATTTTGTGCTCAATAACATTCTCGGAGGCGGCGGTACCGTCTCCCTTAAGCTCGATGCCCAAGGCAAAACAGTTGCCTCAGCTATGCTCATGATGGAGATCGAAGTGCCGGACACCCTTAACCTCTCTCGTTAACACTCTAGCACTCTAACATTCTAGCAATCTAACAAGCACATTAACGCCCACCCGGCAACACCGGACTTCCCAGTCCGCACACCGTCTCGAGGTTGGTCAGGATGGGGCGCATCCAAGACTTTACCTGTTCGCCGGACCAGCGTTTGTCCCAGGTCATGGTAACATCGCTGCCATCCATGCGCGTTGAAACAGAATACACATCAACAAAGACCGAGTCTTTGATGTGCTGAACCCGCCAGGTGCGAACGAGCATGGTATAACGGTATTCAACTTGGTCGATGGAGTCTTGGGCCACAATCACGCCCTCTTCTTCATTCTTTTCGATGACCGTGTAGCCGTTTTGGTCAAACACCTCTGCGGTGTTCTTCACCCACAATGGCTGAGGAGTGTTACAGGCCATCGACATCGTACGCTTACGGTCGATGTAGTTGAAGGCATTGCAGCTCGACAACACGAGGGAACCAACCGTCAGAATGGCGATGATCCAGACGTGTGTTCGATGCATGTAATCCTCCAAATGGAAAAAGAAAGCGCAAATTAGCATTCTGAGCGGAAGAGAGGCTCATCAACTTTACCGGCAACAACGACTCGAGATTGGCATGAACGTTACCGCAGAAACATTTGAATCATGGAAAAGTGACGCTGAACGACGTGATGCATTGGACGTATTGGCCTCGTTCAGGTCCCAATTCCTCTTTCCGCAGCATGAAGGGAGCAACGTACGCTACTTCTGCGGCAACTCGCTAGGCCTACAACCTGCAAAGGCTCGTCAGTACGTGAATGAAGAGCTAGAAGATTGGCACCATCTCGGCGTTGAAGGTCATTTCAAATCGCGCAGACCATGGTTCTCGTATCATCGGTGGTTTGCTGAGCCCCTTGCCCAGCTTGTTGGTGCTAAGGTTCATGAGGTGGTTGCAACCAACACGCTCACAGTAAACCTCCACCTGATGCTGACCTCCTTCTACAGACCTACGCAAACCCGGAACAAGATCGTGATGGCAGGGCATGAATTCCCGTCAGATCGATATGCAGTGGAAAGCCAAGTCCGCCTGCATGGCTTTACACCGGAAGAAGCGATGGTAGAGATTCAGCCCCTTCCAGGTACAGACACACTTACTACACGGCAGATCGTTGAAGCTATCAACGAACATGGGGCATCTACGGCTCTGGTCTTGTTCAGTGGCGTTCATTTCTTTACCGGACAACGATTTGATCTGCAGGCCATTGCCGCGGCTGCTCATAGCGTTGGTGCAAAGGTTGGGTTTGACCTAGCCCATGCTGTAGGCAATGTGGAACTCTCGCTACATGATTGGGATGCAGACTTTGCCGTGTGGTGTTCCTACAAATATCTCAATGCAGGTCCGGGAGCAGTGGGCGGACTCTTTGTTCATGAACGTTTTGCCGATCAGCCAGACCTTGCACGTCTCGCGGGATGGTGGGGAAATGACGAAGCCACCCGGTTCACCATGGAGCACCAATTTGTGCCCACATACGGGGCAGATGGATGGCAACTTTCCAACGCACAAGTCCTTCAGATGGCAACATTGCGTGCGTCGCTGGAAACGTTCCTCGAAGCAGGGATTGATCGGATCTCAACAAAACGGAACGAGCTCACTGCCTTTGCAGAGAGCATCATAACAACAGTGATTGGTAGCAAGGATTGGATCCGCATCATTACCCCTGCAACACAGTCAGATAGAGGAGCGCAGCTAAGTATCCACTTCGATCGAAATGGAAAAGACGTGTTTGATGCCCTCATCACTCGTGGCATCATCGTGGATTGGCGCACACCGAGTGTCATTCGCATGGCTCCGGCCCCCTTGTATACATCGTTTGATGATGTAGCAGCCTTTGGCGAGGCATTCGCCCAGATTCTCGAAGGTATACAGTGAATCCATCAGAGATCGACGCGGAACGCTACATTGTTGGTCGGCGTGCACTAATCGAGGCAATCGAGGCCGACACGGCCATTGAAAAGATCTTCCTTGCCTTTGGCAACGATGATGCTGGTCCAATCGCACAGATCAGGTCGCAGGCATCAAAAGCAAACATCCAATGTGCCATCATGGACCGTAGGAAGTTTCAAGCACTTGAAAAACAATTGGGACTCGCACCCAACGATGCCCAGGGTGTGATCGCAATTCGCCCTGTTAAAGAGCCCGTCACGCTCGAAACGCTCTTGAAAGGGGCTCTGGAGTCGTGTGCAGACCCCATCATCATCGTCCTTGATGGAATAACAGATCCCCACAACCTTGGTGCTATTGCTCGCAGTGCCGAGGGCGCTGGTGCCTATGGTATGATTCTGCCCATCAAATTCAGTGCTCCCGTCACACCGGTTGCTGTTAAGGCTTCTGCAGGTGCTCTTGAACATCTTCCCGTTGCCAAGGTGCCTCGCGTCTCCGAAATGCTCAAGCAATGCAAGGCCGAGGGGTGGCGCATTGTTGGCACAGCCGTACCCGCAACGTCTGTTTATACTGATGACATCTACAGTGGCCCCCTGATCATTGTGATCGGCAATGAAGGAGAAGGACTACATCCAAGCGTTCAAGCAGTTTGCGATGTACTAGTAGAGATCCCAATGATGGGTCACGTAGCCTCGCTCAATGCTTCGGTTGCAGCTGGGATCGTGTTGTTCGAGGCGAGATCCCGAAGAGTATCACCGAACAGACAACGTTGATCTGCGGCGCTACAACATTTGCGGCATGAGCGCGTGCGTCAGGCAATAAGAGATTCTCGATCATGATCGAGAGGATGAGAATCGAACTTGGGAGATCGAGATCGTGCCGTATCACTCCGAGTTTTTGACCCTCCTCGAGGGCTCGTTGTAACTCCATGGCAAGAAATCGTCTGCGCCATCGCACCATGCGTCGATAACCTGTGGGAGCTGCATCCGACAGTTCCTGTAAGAACCGTGTAGAAACTCGGCCAAGTGCAGATGTACAGCCCATGATAAGGGTATATAGTTCTTGCTCGTACACATTTCTGTTGTTGTATTGTAAGGTGGTGCTCAGCCCCCTCACATCTTGGGCTGCACGTAACAAGATTGCCATGGCGATATCGGACTTCTTTGGATAGGTCTCGTAGAGCGTCCTTTTTGACACACCAGTTGCCTTGGCTATTGCGTCTGTTGTTGTTTTTGCATACCCGTTGTGAAAGAACAATTGCTCGGCATGTTGCAAAAGCCCTATGCGAGGATCGAACTCCACCGGACAGCCAAAATCCACGGATTGGTGAACACTAGCAACGAAGATTCCACGGAAAAAAACATCCATCGATCCCCGGTATAGTTTCAATGAGGTAACATCTGTCTCCTCAAGTGCAGCATGGTCCATACACTTGTTCACCAAGACCGAATACACGGCCAGAATATCGTCGATTCCAAGTTCTGATCGGATCGTTCCCTGTGCAATGCCATCTTCAATGATGGCTCTGAATCGTGTGTATCGAATTTGACGCCAAGCGTCGAGCTCTGCCCAGATGGAAGGGGCGTTGCGCTGAAGGTCCTTCAGGATCCGAGGTGACCGGATCCGGGCATAGTGCGGTGATATCTGGGTAACCAACGAGGCAACGCGTTCTGCTACCGATCGGTCATGATCGGCATAGAGCTTATCGGTGATCTCTTCGATGATCTGCATCACATGGTGGGTTGCTGCTCGCAAAAGGTCTTCCTTGGTTGGGAAGAGTCGATAAAGCGTCTTTTTTGAGATCCCAAGATTCTTGGCGATTTGACTCGCCTTCGTTTGAGAATAACCCTCTGTGAAGAACATATCCAGAGCTAGGTCCATGGCTGATGCTCTGAGCTGTTCGTCTGACCGTTCGATTCTAACGTTCTTTGACATTTCGGCAGAATAGGAAAAAGTTGTTGGAACTCCACACCACCATGTACTCGTGACGTGATGAAGGGGCTATCTTTGCCGTTCGTAAAAGCTCTCACGCAAGGAAATGTCCGTCATGTCCACCGTCCACCGTAACGATCAAGAACTCCGCAGGATCGAAGAACTCCATGAACTCCGCGCCATGGGTGTGGAACCATTCCCGGCGTCGTTCCACCGCTCGCATCATGCTCATCAAATCCTGACGGCATTTTCTGATGAACGTCCGGATGAGATGTCCGACGTCTCCGTTGCAGGGCGTATCATGGCTATGCGAAAGATGGGGAAGGCTACGTTCTGTCACATCCAGGATGTAACAGGCCGGATCCAGATCTATCTCAAAAAGGACGACCTAGGCGACGTGTATGATCGGCTCCGACTCTTCGATATCGGAGACATCATCGGTGTGGAGGGCTATGTCTTCCGCACACGTATGGGCGAGATTAGTGTTCACGCACGATCCCTCACCCTCCTCACGAAGAGCATCACACCGATCCCGGTTGGCAAAGAAGAAGTTGCTGAAGACGGAACGGTAACGCGTTATGATGCTATCGCCGACAAGGAACAACGTTACCGCAGACGGTACCTGGACCTTATCGCAAATCCGCAGATCAAGGACACTTTTGTTAAGCGAGCACGCATCATCTCCACAATGCGCCGGTTCTTTGATGAGCGTGGTTGGCTGGAAGTTGAGACGCCAATCCTGCAGCCTATCTATGGTGGCGCAACAGCCCGTCCATTCGTAACGCATCACAACGCTCTAGATGTAGAACTCTATCTCCGGATTGCTGATGAACTCTATCTCAAGAGACTCATTGTAGGGGGCTTTGAGGGTGTGTACGAGATCTCCAAGAACTTCCGCAACGAAGGCATGGATAAGACGCATAATCCGGAATACACGGCCATGGAGATCTATGTGGCCTACAAGGACTATGTGTGGATGATGGAGATGACCGAACAGATGGTCAATACGATCGTCACGGAAACATGCGCATCGGAAACAGTTGTCTATCAGGGCACGGAGCTGTCATTCGCAACTCCTTTTGCCAGAGCACGGATGTTCGACCTCTTCGATCAGCATACCGGGATGGATCTGCGAGGACTGGGCCGTGCCGAACTTCTGTCCGCAGCACGTAGCCTCAACGTTGATGTAGATTCTGCCGCAAGTGCTATGAAGATCCTTGATGAGATCTTTAGCGTTCTCGTTCAGCCTCATCTCATTCAGCCGACATTCGTCATGGATTACCCTGTTGAGATGAGCCCCTTAGCAAAGGCACACAGAACAGAAAAGGGACTTGTTGAGAGATTTGAACTCTTCATCATGGGTAAGGAAGTTGCCAACGCCTTCTCTGAACTCAACGATCCCCTTGATCAACGAGCCCGGCTAGAAGAGCAGGCGCAGATCCGTGCTGATGGAGATGACGAAGCCATGGTTGTTGATGAAGACTTCTTGCACTGTATCGAGGTTGGACTTCCCCCAACTGCCGGACTCGGTGTTGGAATTGACCGATTGGTGATGCTCCTCACGGACAATGATTCTATTCGCGATGTGCTCTTCTTCCCGCAAATGCGTCCTGAGAAGACAGCCGTGACAGATACTGAGAATGGAGTTTGATCCTTGGGCTATACGAGATTAGACGGGGATCCTGCTCAGACCGTCACGCGAATACGATTGCGTCAAGTGATTGTCCATACGGCACTCTTTGTTGTCACATTCGTCACGTGCATGATGGCTGGCGCTCAGTGGATGATGAAGGATCCGTTCGTGATCGAAAACTGGATGTTTGGGCTTACCTACGCTACCTTGGTGATGACCTTCCTTGCATCGCATGAGTTCGGTCACTACTTCGCTGCTCGGGTACATGGTGTTGATGCAACGTTGCCTTATTTCATCCCTGTTCCGTCAACAATAATGCTCTTCGGCACGTTCGGCGCTGTTATTCGCACAAAGTCTCCGATCAAGTCAAAGAATGTTCTTTTCGATATCGGCGTTTCCGGTCCTTTGGCAGGATTTGTAGTGTGCTTGGCCATACTCATCATTGGCATTGTCACGCTGCCCGGACCAGAATTCTTGTATGAGATACATCCGAATTATGCCACCATTGAGAAGATCCCGGAATCGGGAATGACATTTGGCGACACGATTCTATTCGCAATGCTAAGGCAGGCCTTTGACGGTACCGTAACCTTCCCTCCGATGAACGAGATCTATCACTATCCATTTCTCTGTGTAGGGTGGTTCGGATTATTCGTTACGGCTCTGAACATGTTGCCTTTTGGTCAGCTCGATGGAGGACACGTGTTATATGCTCTCCTTGGTGATCGGCAACGAAAGGTAGCACGTGCCCTATGGTGGATTCTCTTTGCCTTTGCCATCTTGGCGATGCTCAACATCGTTCATCTCCTGCTTGCCGATTCGTACGCAGAGCCATGGATCATGTGGATGCAAGATTTCATCGACCCATCTCTTGGTAAAGCGATTACTATAGCACCGTGGCTTTTCCAAATGGGAGAGTTGTGGATCTTTTGGATGATACTCGTGCGTTTCGTGATCAAAATCGATCATCCGCCTCTACAGGGAACAGAACCTTTGTCTAAGGGGCGTCGCATTGTGGGGTGGGTGGCAATTGGCATTCTGATCCTGAGTTTTTCGCCTCGTGCCATCTACATCATACCATGACGTCGCGCCAGCACACCGTTATTGCTACGGTCCTCGTCATCATAGGTCTCTATGTGATGAGACTTACCTCAGCAGAAATCCAGCCATCACCTGAAGGTCTTATCGCCGTAGGGGGCGAGCACATCGTGCTCTTCGATGAATGGAAGGTGTCCTCCACAGCGCCCCTTACTACGTGGGCAAGTGCCGTTGGCGTCCTAGTGTTTGGAGCTACACCACTGGCTGCACGCTGGTTCGCCATCATCTGCGTTCTTGTCACATTGGTGATTACCTATCTCGTTGCTAGGAGATCGCTGAACTTTCAGAATTCTATTCTGGCCATCGTTGTGGTTGGAACAAGCATTCCGTTCATTACCTACGGACGCCAGGCAACAGACGTTGTTCCTTTCGTTGCATGCAATATGCTTGCTGTGTGGGCTGTAGTGAAACTCCGTGATACATTGTCCTCATCAACGCGGTTAGGTGTTGCAGCGCTGCTCGTACTAGGCCTAGCTGGGTCTGCACTGTCATCACCAATCACGGCTGTGTTGTATGGTGGATCCCCGGTTGATTCACGTGGACCTCTTGAGGTGCCACTCCTTCTCGTAGAAGCAAGCCCCTTTCTAGCGGGTGCCTTACTGTGGTGTGTTGTGATGACGTACAGACGAGAGTACATTCCCACATGGTTACAACCTGATGTGCTTGTGTTGACAGTGTGGTTTCTTGCTGGGTTGGTGATCCTCGCTGTTGTCCCAACACGTTCATCGCTAACGGTGGCATACATCATTGTACCAGCTACGATACTTGCACTGCGAGCCACTGAGCAGTTCAGAGAGTCTCGGCGCATGGGGCTTATCATTGCGTTCTACGGCGTTGTATCGATGGCCTCGCTATGGTTCGTGCTTTCAGGTCTGTTGCACCTGCCACCTACACAAATGCTACTGTTCTTGGTTGCAGCAGCCGGTTGTGGTGTTGGTTTGGCAGGAGTTCTGATCATGCGCTCACAGAAACGGCGAGCCACGATGGCCGTTGTTCTCTTTAGGCCCGTGATTTTCGGCGCCATTGGCTTGGCCGCCCTCGGTTCCGTTCTCGTAGTAATGAAGGGCAGCCCAACCGTCATCACAGGTGGGAGAGCAGTTGCATCTGCATTACACGAAGACACGTTGGCAGTACACTCGTTTACGTACCTCTATCATGCACAGAGAGACGCCGATGCCTTCAACGGGCAGCTCGCATGGTATACCAACGGCTGGATGACGGGTTGGAGGCCGGGCTATCGATATGTGCTCAAGGCTATGCCACAGAACACGGTTGATGAATATGTGGTGCGGTCCGTTCGTGGGGCATCGTGGATCGTCTATTACCATCCGAACGTCACGGCCGATGAACAAAAGCTAGTTCGCAGGTTGCTCATCGATCAATATTCGGCGCATGTTGAAACGCCACATTACACACTATACCGCAACCGTTGATCAGTACTACGTTGTTGATGCAAACTGAAGGGCGTGCAGACGACCATACACACCACCACGAGCCAGCAGTTCAGTGTGTGTGCCTTCTTCCGCAATGCGACCATCGTCGAACACCACAATGCGGTCTGCGTTAACGATGGTAGAAAGACGGTGTGCCACAATTACAGCCGTACGATTCTTGAGGACGTCATCAATTGCATCTTGAACGAGACGTTCAGATTCTGTGTCGAGCGCAGACGTTGCCTCGTCAAACAGCAGGATCTGTGGCTCCCGATAGAGTGCGCGTGCAATAGCAACGCGTTGGCGCTGTCCACCGGAGAGCCTCATGCCTCGGTCTCCAATGATCGTTTCGTAGCCTTCCGGCATGGCAGAAATAAAGTCGTGTGCGTGTGCAATCGACGCCGACTGTCGGACGCGCGATTCATCGGCGTTTGCGTCGCCAAGGCTGATGTTGTTGCGCACTGAATCATTGAATAAGATCGTCTCTTGCGACACAACACCAAAGAGATGTCGGTAGGACCGTACATCAAGCATGCGGATATCTGTGCCATCGAGCTCGATCGATCCACTCCCGGGATCGTAGAACCGCAACAAGAGGTCGAGCATTGTTGACTTCCCACTGCCGGACGATCCAACCAAGGCCACGGTCTCTCCCTTGTGGATAGTGAATGACACGTCCTTCAGGACTTGATGAGCCCCGTACGTGAAGTTCACATTGCGTATTCGGATCTCTGGAGTAAGGGGCGAGGCATCCAACGAACCAGACGTGATGAGCGGGACTTCGTCGAGCACAGAAGCTACGTTAGCTCCGGCAGCTATACCGCGCTGCATTTGGGCGATGGTGTTAACGATCACGCTGATCGGCTGCATCAAACCAAAAAGTAAGAAGAGGAAGGTCACGAGGTTCGACGGTGTGATGGCTCCTGTGGCACGTTCCATTCCGCCAACATAGAACACACTTACTAAGGCAAGGATCCCAAACGTGTCGTTCACTACGGGGATGAGCCCCATCACACGTGTATTGCGAAGTGCACGTTGAACGTAGCCTGCAGTTTGATCTGTGAATCGCTTGATAACGTGGGGCTCAACGCCCATTCCCTTTACGACGCGGATGCCGAGAACGGTTTCTTGGAGGGTTGATGTGTAATCAGCTTGTGCAGCCTGCAAACGCGAACCGTACGTTCGGAGCATCTTGGTAAAGGAGCGAATAAGCACCAGTCCCACGAGTGCAATGCCAACGGAGATCAGCATGAGTTTAGCGCTGATCATGAGTAAGAGCACCAAATAGATGATCAGTGTTGTGGCTTCTCGCCAGAGAGTGGTAACCGAGTTTACGGTTGCATGATTGAGCACTCCCACATCATTTGTGAGGAGTGAGATCACATCGCCCGTTTTGCGACGTGTGAAGAAATCCATGGACTGTGAGGTGATGTGCACAAAAAGCGAATCGCGGATACGCTTCATGATGCCTTCTTCCAGTCGAGTAGAAATGATATTGCCGATGTATTTCGTTAGCCCCCTCACTACAAAAAGACCGAAGATCACGAGGCTGATGTTGCGGATTGAATCGTAATAGTCCGGGGCAACAAGGATCGAAGAAACCACCTCGTCGAACCTAGCCTTCATGCCGGAAGCAACTTCAGGTACTTGTGACGTAACAGAGGTTGGCCCACCGAACAAGGTACTGAACACAGGTTCTACGATGGCCAGGACGAGTGCGTTGGCTGCAGAGAAGAGTAGGTTGGCCACTGTTGAAAAAAAGATCAACTTCCCAAACGGGCGAACAAACGGAAAGATTTTCGTGGCAAGATTACGTGCAGTGTAGTCGCTTGGATCAGGCATGCTTGAAAATTACGGAGTTACTCAGTTACTGAGTTGCTGAGTAACTATGTAACTGAGCTACTAGTGTTGTAAAGAATGCTGATAGGACGCAGAATACGTCCGAATAGCGTTTGCAAGAGACTGAGCGAGGGCAGTTTGGCCTTTGGAGGAGGCCAGATATTCTGCATCGGAAGTGTTGGAGAGAAAGCCGGTTTCAACCAGGACGTTAGGCATGGAAGCACCTACCAGAACAAAGAATCCGGCCTGGCTCATGCCACGGTCGGCAAGTGGCGTTTCTTGTTTCACTTCTTTCTGAATTGCGGCGGCAAAAGATTCGCTTAGACGGACAAAACTTCTCTGTGCCATCGTTGAAATGATAATCTGGTCCTCCGTCATCCCGGCATATCGTTGTGACGAGCGTTCGAATTGTATGGAGGAGTTCTCTAGGGAGGCAACACGAGCCGCGTCTTTGTTCCTACCGGGACGTAGGATGTACGTCTCACAGCCGTGCGCCGGATGAGGTTTTGTGGGCATACTGTTGCAGTGAATGCTCACAAACAACTTGCCCCCTGACTCATTAGCAATCTGTGTCCGTTTATAGAGTTCGATGAACACGTCAGCATCGCGCGTCATCACTACCTTAGTGCGGGGTAGCGTCTCCTTTAATTGGTCTCGGAGCTTACGAGCTATAGCCAGCGTGACTGTCTTTTCATAGACGCCATTCACACCCTCGGCACCTACATCCCTGCCGCCATGTCCTGCATCTATAACGATCACGTCCAACGACCATTTACCATGGTTCTTGGTTGGCGTTTCAATATCCCTGTCTGTTGCTGAAAGGGGGCGTATGGTACACACCAGATCTCGTTGCCCGTCGCGCCGTATGGTCATTGTGTCCGTGGGTGCACAGCGGAAACGTAGGACTAGAAAATCACGAATACGTTCTGATGTAACTCGCAGTGGATGTGCAGTTGCTGAACTGTCCATCGCACTCTGTTCGATAGTGGTTGAAGGAAGTCGCAGCACAAAACCATCAGGTGTACGTTCAGGGCGCTGGAACGACGTGATCGTGCGAGCGGCCCGTATCCTGATCGTTGAACTGTCTGACCCTACGGAAGCTCGAACCAAAACGATCGTTGCAAGGTCCTTCTGCGCAGAATGAGACGATGGATAGGCAATCGTGCCAAGGATGACGAAGACCAACAGCCAACGAGCAAAGGGGCTATTCAATCCAACCTCTCCTACGGAAGATTACATACATCGTTGTGGCGATGGTAATGATGAGTGATATCACAGCCGGATAGCCCCATGTTGTATGAAGCTCGGGCATGAATTCGAAGTTCATGCCATAGAGACTTGTGATAAAGGTGATCGGCAGGAAGATGGTGCTTATCACGGTGAGCACCTTCATCACTTGATTCAGCCGTGCTGAGCTTACGGAGAAATATGCTTCCATGATGGACATCGCAAGTTCTCTGCTCGTATCTACCTGATCGGCTATGCGGACGAGATGATCATAGACGTTTCGGTAGTACACAGACTCTTCCGCTGAGATAAGCGAAAACTCACCGCGAGCAAGACGATTGACGATCTCCCGTTGATAGACTACATCCCTGCGAACCTTTTGGAGAAGTCGCTTGGTTTCGAGAATACGCATTAGGGTAAGGTTTCCAGGCGACTTGAACACGAGATGTTCAAGTTCTTGTACGCGATCTTCAAAGACTGCAACAAGGGGCATGTAGTCGTCAACAATATCGTCGAGAAGAAGGTGGAGGAGGTAGTCAGGACCGCGCTTCATGATATGCGTATTGCGTCCGCAGGAGCTTTGAAGCGCTTTTATACCATCGATTTTGCCGGCATGGTGCGTGATAAGAACACGCTCGCTAATGATGATGTTTAACTGAGCTTCAGACGTCTGTCGTAGATAGTTGGCCGGTTCTGTCACGTCGCTGTCCGGAGCGATAAGCGCGTGCATGATCACAAAGAGGTAGGATCCCAGATCGTCAACCTTTGGGTGATGAAAGTCCTCTTCACCGTCGACTCGAATAGCATGGCGAATATCGGAAATCACAAGTTCGTGTACGGGAAACCACTCCATAAGGACACGTTTCTCCTCCTCCGGCGTTGGATCGGCTAGGTCTACCCAAACCATTTCGTCTTCCGTAAGTGACGCTACAGAGCACGCTGAAAGCTGATCGAGCGGTATCTCCGTGGTAGCGTCATTGCGAAACAGTCTGATATTGATCATTCGTTGTCGCTCATGGGAAGGTGAAGTCAGTTAACTTTGCGCCTTCAAACATACCATCGGCAGGGCATGCGCAAACAACTTCCAGTGCAAGAGATCGAGATCACCGTTGATGCGATCGGTTTCGAAGGCATTTCTATCGGGCGGATCGACAACCTTGTGCACTTCGTTGCGGGAGCATTGCCGGGCGAGCGTGTGCGTGCGCGTGTGACAGGAAAGAAGAAGAAGTTTGTGCAGGCGGAGACCATTGAGGTGCTGGAGGCGTCGCCTAATCGTGTAGAAGCCCCTTGCCCTCACTTTGGGACCTGTGGCGGCTGCAAGTGGCAACATCTGGTATATACAGAGCAGGCCTCGTGGAAGAGGCAACATGTGATCGATGCATTTGAACGGTTGGCCCATGTACCTGTTGGGTCTGTGAAACCAACCCTTGCCTCACCGGAACCCTTCCATTATCGCAACAAAATGGAGTTCTCCTTCGGAGCCTCAAGCTGGCTTACGAGAGAGGAGATCGAGAGCGGCAAGGAGTTCGATACGCAGTTTGCCCTTGGGCTTCATGTGCCGGGCAGATTCGATAAGGTACGTGATGTAGAGTTTTGTCTACTGCAATCTGACGTTGCAAACACCATCCTTGCACACACACATGCGTGTGCTGATGAGCACGATGTAAAAGCGTATAATCAACGGTTTCATGATGGCTTCGCACGGCACCTTGTTGTTCGAACAAGTGCAGCGGAGGGAACGGTGATGACCGTTCTTATTACAACAACACCGACAGACGAAACACAGGTTGCATTTATAGAATCGTGGATGTCATTGTTTGCTTCGTTGCCGTCGGGCTCGTCAATGATCCATGCAGTGAATGATACGTGGTCGCCGGTTGCAACGGGAGAGATAAAACAATGCCTCGGCCCCGGCTATCTTGATGAGGTCTCGCACGGTATCACCTATCGGGTGTCCCCATTCTCCTTCTTCCAAACAAATACGAAACATCTACCGGCACTAGTAGAAGAAGCTATGCAGGGGGCGCACATCGCGTCATCAGACGTTGTTTGGGATCTCTACTGTGGCACGGGAACCCTTACACTACCAGCAGCTCAACGTGCAAAATATGTCGTTGGCGCAGAGCTCTCGGCCGGGTCTATAGCTGATGCACGTGCCAATGCCGAACGTAATGGAATCGCAAATGTTGAATTCCATACGGTGGATCTGCACGTTCCGGCAGCGCTCGATGTATTGAGGAGATTCCCAACACCGGATGTGATCCTCATCGACCCGCCACGCAACGGCATGCATGAACAAGTGGTCCGACATCTCTTGGCCGTAGGTGCGCCACGGATCCTCTACGTGAGTTGTAATCCCGCAACAATGGCGCGTGATTGTGCAATTCTTGCAGAGTTGTATGACGTTGAGGCCATCACACCGGTTGACATGTTCCCCCAGACCTTCCACGTTGAGGCTGTTGGGACACTTGTGAAACGTTAGCGGATAACTCCAAAACCTTCGATGGTGGACGACGTAAATGTTGTCAAACGCACAAAGTAGGTTCCTTGTGCAACGTTGGGTAGGTCCATAGTCCGGCTGTGGTTCCCAACTTGGAACGGCTCGTTATTCACCACGGTAGTGATGGTGCTTCCATAGAGATCAATCACTTCAATCGTTACTGTCGACGGTTGTCCAACATCGAAACTGATGGTGTGCGAGCCCGGAGTAAGCAACGGAGAACCTTCAATGTAGGTGATCTTGTCTTCCATCGGTACCTCTGTGTAAGGTGCGGCATGTAGTCCCATTGTTTGTGCCGCTGAACGTGCCGAGGCAATGTCTTTTGAGAGCATGGTGTAGTCCTCTCCCACGGCGATCACAAAACATACCTGTTTGTTCTCGCCAGGTGCAAGAGAGAATGGTCCGGCGCCGATGATGGTTGATACGTCAGTGATACGACTGTTTGCGCGCCGTATGCCCCCTGACATCGTCAACCATTTCTCTGCCCGAAGAAAGTGGTCGTAGATGCTTGGTGAAGAAAAATCACCATCGTTATCGAGGGCAAAGAAGTTCAGAGGAAGGGGCGAGATCATCGACACACCTACGGATGGAAGGTCCGGACGTGAAGCGTTTTGGATAAGTCCGATGCCAGTACTTCTGTCGAAGGCACAGCCGTTGTTTGATCCTGACGGGCCGATGTCGAAGTCGTAAAATTGAGACACAAAAAGATCGCGGATCACTGTGTCTACACGATTCGTTACATCAAGAGTGATGAGCAATGTCCGCTTCAACGAGTCGACGGTCATTGCATACACATTTTGTGTGATAGACAGTCCGATGGACCATGGGTCGTAAACGTCTGAATATGATGTTACAACGCGCGAACCATTCGGAACACTGTCTGTGCGGATCTCTGCAATGCGGATCGGGTGAAACAGAGTGTCCTTCATCTCTGACTGAGCACCCCGTGCAACATTTGGGAGATCGCGCGGCTGAACACCTACCATGAGAGCCCCTTCAAAGAGCAAACTCGGCCCACCCTTGTAGGAAAGCCCAACTCCTTGAATGTTCGAAGGGTAATCATTGTATCCAATGTTGCCAATAGAGTTCACCGTTGTGGCAAGGTAGTTTACATCGATCGTACGGTAGGTGGGGTTGACCACAGCGGTTATCATCTGACGGCTAACGGAACGAGAGCTATCGGTAATCGTGATCATCAACCGAAGCTCGCCGTTGAACGGAATGTCTGAAGGAAGATCTATCAGAATGTCTTCGGCGAGAGTGATTGTTTGACCATGGGCCATTGGGCCAATCACAACGGATTCGTTGATGATCTCCGGAGAGAATGCTGCCGGCGCAGGGGAAACATGAACAACGGCATGAGAAAGCTCTGCCAGTTCATTCCTGATCTCAAGAGAGAGTCGAAGTCGTTCGTTCGGTTCAAAAAAACCATCGGCATCAGCATCGGTAAAGGTTGAGCTCACAACAGTAGCCCACCGCGGTGAGGCCTCTGAAACGGCATTCAGAGCGTTCACTCGACCAACACCATAGAGCCCAAGAAATATGCCGTTGGCTGTGTCGATGTTGTCGCACGTAGACATCACCACTGCGCGTGTTTCATCCGGCGAATACTCAGGGAAGCGGAGTCTGACCATTGCGGCAACCGCAGCGGCAACAGGGGATGCCATGGATGTGCCATTAAGGTAGTCGTACTGATCTCCGGGAACTGTTGAATAGATCGTGAGTCCGGGCGCACATACATCAACAGTGTTGTGTCTGTTGGAGAAATAGGTGAGTTTGTCTTGTTCATCTGTTGCCGTCACAGAAAGTACTTGCGGGTAGGCGGCTGGATAGAAGGCCATGTTCACGCCGTCATTTCCGGCGGCCGCAACGATCAAGGAACCAAGTGATGTTGCCTCTTCGATAACGGATATATCGGCAAAGGACGGAGAACCACTCCCGAAGGAACAATTAATGATCGATGCACCCATGGAGGCAGCGTAGAGAATTCCGTCGGACGAACGCCCCACAGTACTGGAGAACTGATCGTCATAGCCGATCTTCACCGGCATCACGCGGATGTTCTTTCCTACACCGGCAACACCAATCGCATTGTTAATGATCGCGGCAACGATTCCACCAACATGTGTGCCGTGGAGATTTCCGGGTAATGGTTCATTGTCAGGTGTGCCATCAGCTCCAAGAAAGTCCCATCCATACCAATCATCCGGAAATCCGTTGGCGTCATCATCTACGTTGTTGAATCTCTTGTCTTGTTGGTTTGCGTCTAGCCCCATCTCACCGTTATTGTGCCATACATTGGCGCCAAGGTCTACGTGCGCCGTGTCGATCCCGGTGTCTACAATCCCAACAACGATTGTTTTGTTTGGAGGGAGTACATTCCACGCGTCAATCGCCTTGATAAGAGGGAGATGGTACTGAAGTCCCACATCCGGATCGTTAGGCATTTCCAGTAGATGATGTCGGGAAAGGGGCTCTGCAACCTGCACATCAGGAAGCGACGAGAGCTTGCGAGCCACATACGTTGGGTCTATGTCCGCCTGATATTTCACAACCATAATCCTGGCGATGGTGCGTTCTGGTTGTGGACGCATCACCGTTGAGTTGCGAAGAGCATGTGCTCTTTCAACGGCGGCTAGAGTAGCATCAAGTATATACGGGGTTGTGGTGTGCTCACCCAAGAGTGGAGTGAGGTCGGCAATAGCCCCGTGCCTGCCTGCCGACCGCCAGGCTTGATAGGAGGGAGAATCGGATCGCCACGTGATAACCACGGTTCGCGACTCTACGTCGGCGGCAAAGACATTCGAGCAGAATGTGATGCCGACCAGCAAAACAAGAGTAAGGGTGCGGAGCATAGGCGGATAGACAACAAAGACGGTCGAGATGTTACCTTAACGGCCCACCCAAGATATCCGCTTTCTCATGAGGCGTTCGCCACCAAGCCGAACCTCTGCGATGTATTCGCCGGCTAACGATGGTCTGCCCTTCTGATCACGTCCATCCCATGTGATAGTGTAGGCTCCCGGAGCCTGTATGCCCTTGAAGACCGTTTTTATGTTGATGGCCTGTGTGGAATAGATCACGATCTCAACTTCGATTGTTTCATCCACCACATATCTGATCACGGGGCTTACATCTTCGCCAAATCCAAAGACCTTGGCAATGTCGCCAAGGTTGATCTGCATGTTGCCCGTACCCATCGGGTACAGAAGAACACCCGGCACATACATCGCATTAGCGATGGTGAGCTGGTATTGGGCCTTTTCTTGGGGTGACGGTTGCAGAATCTTTGCCGGGATGTTCATGGTGTTGTTGATCTGCTCCCAGATCGATCGCGGACGTTGTAACTCGGCGTTGTAGCGCAGTGCCGTGGATGTTTCCATCAGCGATGTTGCGAAACGTATCGATGCAGGAATACGCAGAGCTAGGGCCGCAGCATACATGCTGTCCTGTTCCGCAGAAGATCGCGTCCGTACCTGGCCCGGAATGGCTATGCGACCGTTGTCGCCAAGTGAGTCGGCGGCAAGGAATTCTGCAGGGGAGAGAACACGCGGCTGGAGGACAACGCTTCCTTCACCGTCTTGGGCCACCGCCGTAGTGAGTGCTCCAAGAAGGATAAGGATGAACGATATCGTGGTTCTGCGTAACGTCATAATGTCTGAAAAATACAGAAGCCGTCGCGATGGGTCACGACGGCTTCCAGAGTATTCGCGTGTAGAATGAACGATCACTTCTGCAAGGCAGACTTCTGAGCGTCCTTTAACATGTCTCCGAGCGTTACACCCGGTTGTTGCGGAATGGCCACAGATTCTCCTCTATGTCCACGGTCTCCGCGGTCACCACGGTCGCGGCGGTCTCCACGATCTCCACGATCTCCACGATCTTGGCGGTCACCGCCACCATACCGACCTTCTTCTTGTTGTGTTCCGCCGATCGTTCCATCTTCGCCCTTCATGGCAAGGATGAGCGAGGCATTTTCAACGTTAAGGTCAACGATAACACATGAGACTGAGTCGCCAACATTCAATGGAGCCTTAGCGCCCCTACCTACGTTGATGATCTTCGATCGTGGCATGAATCCGTCGAACGCGTCATTCACACGAACAACAGCCCCTTGCGTGCTGATCTGTTGAACCACTCCCGACGTTTCGGTGCCAATAGGCATCGTTGTTGTGAGTGAGAGCCATGGATTCTCGAGTGTCTGCTTGTACCCAAGTGCAAGTTGGTGCTTCTCTTCGTTCGCAGAGAGGATCTCAATTTCGATCTCTTGACCAACGTTCACAACTTCTGATGGGTGTTTCACGCGTCTGGTCCAGCTCAACTCACTAATGCGCAACAAGCCTTCAATCTTTGGCGCTACCTGTACGTAGGCGCCGAAGTCTGTGATGCGGCGCACAGTGCCCTTCACTCGCTTGCCCGTAGGATAGGCGTCTGCAACACCCTTCCAAGGATCCTCTTCGTGTTCTTTATGCGACAACGAAAGCTTACGCTTTTCGCGATCTACCTCCGCTACGGTCACCTTCAGCTTGTCGCCCTTTTTGACAACGTCTGCAGGGTTCTCTACACGAGTCTTTGAAAGACGAGACACGTGAACGAGACCCTCAACACCACCAATATTTACAAAGGCACCGAATGCGGT
>CALMZQ010000136.1 GCA_937870915.1 uncultured Ignavibacteria bacterium | reverse complement strand
TGGGTCCAGAAATCGCGCGAAGAACTGGCCATCGAAGGAGAAGGGGCTCATGGGATCATCGAAGACATCACGGCGGTAACGCTGGGCATCTCGCAGCGTTTGGCCACCATAGCACTCATGGATGTGAGCATTGGTGCGCAAGCAACAGCAAACTTCTTTGCGCCGTCACTCCAAGATGTGTATGGCACTACGCCACTCTCGGCGCAGATCTATCTCCGTCTTACCCCAACGATGTTTGGTATGATGTGATACGTGTTCAGAGCGCGAAGGGACGCCTTCGCGCCTCCGTATCAATAAGGACCGAACTTCAGTGTTGCAGCACCAAAGAGTCCTGATACTGTTGAATTGTCATAGGTCTTGGCACCAACAACGGCATCAATGCCTGTAACGAAGCGATACCCTCCACCAATCCCAAGTCGAAGCCACGTGAGGATGTTCACTTCAACATTTACAGCTGGTTCAAACACAAAACAGCTTGTGCTGTAGATGGTGTTATAGTCGTTGTCCGGCCCATACGGATACCTACGCATCACTGCCAAGCCCCCTGCTCCGATGAGGGTCATCACCGTGGCATGGACAACATTGGAAGACGAGATAAGATACTCGAGCTCTAGTCCGCCATAGCCAAAGGACACGCCGGTATCTGCTACAGAGTTCTGATTGTGATGCATCATGTCTGTATATCCGTAGCCACCACCACCTATCACAAACGTGCGGTTGATCACCCAGCCACCACGTCCTCCGAAGAGAACCGAGGTCTGACCGTCGAT
Organism: uncultured Ignavibacteria bacterium; assembly: GCA_937870915.1. Lineage (GTDB taxonomy): Bacteria > Bacteroidota > Ignavibacteria > Kapaibacteriales > Kapaibacteriaceae > UBA10438. Next base: position 2,836 of record CALMZQ010000136.1, on the reverse strand, counting down.
CGCACCAACCTTTACCACGAGAGCACCAAAACCACCACTGTGCAGTTCTCCGTGTGGAATAAGGGTTTGGACGGGGTCAGCAACCTTTGCTGAATCTGCCCCCGGTGTCTGCGAATACATCGGCAGAGCCAAGAACACTAGGAGGGTTAGAGTTGAAAAGCTGCGTACCACGAAGACCTCGGGAATAATCGTTCAAGAATGAATATGCAAGTTATGGGGAAAACAGTAGGTTGTCGGTATGAAAGCACTTGCATTGTTGTTCATTGTTTTGGCAACAACCGCCATCACTCCATGGACAAGTCTTGCGCAGATCGGTACTCCGGTATTTTCCGAGACCGCTCCACGCGGTAGACACCTGCCGCGGCTGACCACGTCGCCCAATGGGAGGATCGTACTCACGTTCGCTGAGAAGGAAGGCACAAAGGCTCGATACTACGTTGCTGTTTCGGATAATGCCGGACGAACGTTCTCTGCTCCACAGTCGATCGGACTCGCGGAGTTTGGAGCAGCTATCTTACAGCGTCAGCCCTACGTGGTGATGGACAAGAACAACACGATGCATGTTGTGATGGAACAACCCATCCACAACAACGAGCGTGCGCTTCATCATCAATCGTCCACGGATCTGGGTGCAACGTGGACCATGCCGGTGCGGATATCTGCAGAGCCCCCTGCCCGACCTCAAGACTTTGCGTCCATTGCCGTAGACGAGAACGGTTCGATCTATGTGAGCTACATCTCGGTCCTACCGTCGAATTCAGACGGATATACGCATATCTTTCTGTCGCGCTCAGATGATGGCGGACTCACGTGGTCGAGGGAAATACGCGTGGACTCATTCCCGGTTGGCGGATGCTGTGAGTGCTGCAATCAGAATATCATCATTGATGCAAACGGTGATGTTGTGATCGCATTTCGGTCCAACATCATGAACCGACGTGACGTGCACCTCACGCGTTCATCTGATGGCGGACGAACATTCTCAACACCACAGCTGATACAATCCGAACCGTGGATGATCGATGGCTGTCCGGGTACTGGTCCATCCGTCGCCGCGGATACCACAGGAACACTACACGTCTCTTGGCGAGACACACGAGACAGCCGCTATGCCGGCAGTTGCTATTACGCTGCTGTACCACCGAATTCTACCGCAACGCCAATCAATGTGCTACTCAACCCGCCCCTTGGCACTGACGGGGAATATCCGATTGTTGCAACGGATCCATCCGGAATGACCGTAGCGATGGTCTACCATTCGTATGATGGGGTGTACCTTACGGAGCGAGAGATGTTGCCAGGACGCACAACACTCTCAACACAGGCACTTGCCAATCCATGTGTCAGCGTTGTATGGCATGGAAGCGGCTTCCTCTCCATTTGGCAGGAACAACGAGGCTCTCTCTCGGATATCGTCTCCTACCGCACGGATGTTGTGTCCTCGGTTGCTAATTCTAAAGAGTCCGTAACTGTACCGTGCGACGCAATGCTCTACTTCGATCTACGAGGCCGCATCATCACACAAAGACTCCCCAACCAAGTCGTGTTTGGTGTTTGCACCACCCCTCACACGCACCAACACAGTTCACCCAATTAGGTCACCTACACAGGTCACCTACACAGGTTACTGATTCCCCAATATCAGCGGCATCCCGTCCTTATTACCCACCACAACGATCTTGGCGTTTGGCGAACGAGCAAGTTCGAGAGTTGCTTCGATGCCCTTCTCGCGCAAGATCATGTCCGTGAGAGACGCGCTAAGGATACGGTTTGCTCGGGCCTTGCCTTCGGCATCGATCAGTTGGCGTTCTGCTTCTTTTTGAGCCTTGGACAACTTGAATTCATACTCAAGTGATTCTTGTTCTTGTTTGAGTTTGTTCTCGATTGCCGTCTTGAGGGTACCAGGCAACGTGATATCGCGCACAAGAACTTCATTGAGTTGCACGTACTGCTTGTCTAAGATCTTCTTTGTCTCAATGTAGATCTCATCCTGAATCGCATCACGTTTTGACGAGTAGATCTCTTCAGGCGTATATCTGCCGATCACGCTGCGTGTTGCCGAACGAAGTGCCGGACGTACCACTCGGTCAAGATACTCCTGCCCCTTCTCTTGATGGAGTTGTGGCAGCTTGTTGTAAAGGGGCTGAAACCACCCTGAAACATCCAACGATATCTCGAGTCCGTTTGATGAAAGAACGGCCATCGTTTCTTTTGCCTCTTGCTGCCGAACTTCATAGACGATCATGTCATTCCACGGCGCAACAACATGGAATCCTTCACCATACGTTGTTTCCCTGTCGATGCCTCCGCTGAATGTGCGAAAGAGAACCCCTGCTTGACCGCCACTGATGGTAACGGACATGTTCAGTACAATGATCAAGAGCACAAGCCCAACAAAACCGCCCAAGATCCAAAGAAGGATCTTCTTTGGATTCGAAGGCGGATTAATATTCATTTTGAAGTCGCGAATGTCAGCCATACAAACTCCCGGAAGAAATGACGCTACGACGTTACGACGTTATGACGTTATGACGTTATGACACTATGACATTATGACGTAATGACGCAATGACTAAACTACGAATTCGCTGTTCGCTGTTCGCTGTTCGCTGTTCGCTGTTCGCTGTTCACTGTTCACTGTTCGCTGTTCGCTATTCGCTGTTCACACAGCTCTACGTCCACTGATAACGCGCAAGATAACGGCGATGAGAGCGATCACGAGGAGAATGTGAAGTAAGCCGCCGAGATGGAATCCTGCATATCCGATGGCCCAAACGATGATGAGGATAACAGCAACGTAGTAAAGAAGATTACCCATGAAAGAGCCCTTGATGTA
>CALMZQ010000135.1 GCA_937870915.1 uncultured Ignavibacteria bacterium | reverse complement strand
GCATACCATCAGATTCTGTGGTCAGTTACGTGCGGAGTGATATGATCAACGTATGCAAGATCTCCACTGATCAAGCTTGCGGCGCGAGCGGTCATCTTAGAAGCGACTTATCTTCATAATATCTGTTGATACAGTCGCAAAACACTTCCTTGGAGCTATCCGACTCGAACCTTGGGAGCTCCACCACAATGCTTTGATTCTTTGAATAGCTACCTCTAATCGACTCAATTTTGGCATTGCAACCCGTCACAAGACTGATTGTATCGATCAGCACTTTCATTGCTGATGCGTCTACATCTGGATCATCTGCCAGTTGATAGACACCATAGTATTCTTGACTCATCACCTCGGTTACAGGAGCTCTATTATCAACATCGCATATCTTCCTCATCAACGCCACCCTCCTGAGGTTCGCTGGCATTCTATCGAGTTTTTCCATATACCTGCGTACAATCTGCTTAGGGTCTGAAGTACCAGTGCTACAAGCTCCAACAACCACAAGAAGCGTGATCGCTAGTTGGAATCTGAATCGATGGCCAATTTGAATCATTCTCATTCTCAGAACTCAACGCTCTTGGATTTCACTGCTGGAGATTCCGCCTGCCCTATCCATCACATTTCTTGTTGCTGTTGCCACTTGAGATCTCGCTCCAACACCTAGACAACTACACATTAGCAAGGGGCTTAGTAGGTGTCAGCATATTACAAGAATCTGTGGTAAGATGCGGCCGGAGTGAGATGATTGGGGGTGTCTGACTTCTAGCGCTCAGACACGATAATGAAGCCCCTCTCGAGCGTAGCGTGCGAGAGGGGCAGATGGCGAAGCCATCGGGGTGAGCTTAGGAACTGACTGTAGGTCCCTTGCAAAGCGTCATCCCGATGAGCGGAGCGACGAGGGACCTATACATTATGCTGAACCGCTGACATCACAACACCGAGAACAAGCTACCTGCCTATGAAAACAGGGGAAGATCAAAGAGTTGTGTCTTCAATGCAGCCCAAGTACGATTTAAGTCCTCGAAGGAATTGTTTGGTACCTGCGGAGTCATAAATGAAGCAGAAGACATCTCGATCCGGATATACGCCTGGGTTTAGGACGCTGGCAACGGAATAATACTTCCCTATTCTCTGGAAGTAACACTGCAGAACATCCTGCATCAGAATCTCCTCTTGAATTGGGTCTGCAGATACCCCCCACCGTGTCCGCATTGTTGAACCGTTCGCTGTCAAAGGGAGAACGAGGTTGTGGTAGACTTTATCCTCCGACAACATGGGGATCGCGAAGCGAGCATACACCTCGCAGGGATCCAGTGTGTCTAATGCCTTTACGTACTCACGTACTCCATCCACAGCACACATATCAGTATGGCGCCGGGGAACTACATGATATCCACTGCCAGAATTCCGACAACCCAGCATTCCAATAGTCGTGATGGCGAACGGAATGAACAGTAGACTATTTCGGATACAATTCATGTTTTATAGGCCACTGGATATTCCGCAGAATGTGACCACCACATTCCGCGTTAAGGTGACCACCTGACAGTTCTCTTCAACGCAAAAGTAACAGCAATCTAGCATGGGACTTTGCACGTCAGCATGTCATCAGTAGCGGTGTTCAGTTATCTGCGGAATGATGTGGTCTACGCGAGCGGGATCTCCAAACCAAGCACGTCATTCGCTTGATCTCAAGATTTTCTCTTGATCTATTGGGCCATCACCTGGTACATAGATAGACTTTGCTTTGATTCCCATGCTTGAGTCCAGAGTAGAGCATGGAACACAAAACCAGCTCATGTCCCGAAACTCGGAAGTGGAGTAGTTGAGCGGTTGCGCATCGGTGCCAATGAAGTAACTCACACAACTCCGTCCATATCCAATCCACGGAATCAGTGAATCACTCATTTTAACCGAGTCCTTACTATCCATGACTAAGCATGCCAAGATATGTTTCTTGAATACTTGGTACCAGTTCGAGTGCTCAGGCCACAATCTGTATTTTCTGCAGAGCGTCGTCTTAGGCGGCACCAGTAAGGTCATCTGCCCTGTAATCTGAGGAATACACCAATATTGGGGAATACATCTTTGTCCTGCAGTTATCTGAATCGATCCTCGGTAGGTATACAAGAGGCCATGGGTGTTAATGAGAATATTCCTATTGGATTGATTAGAAAACTGAACAACAATACTGTCACTTCGAGCATCCCCTTGCACAACCGATATCTGCAAGTCCTCGTTCTTCGCAAGAACTTGAGGACGGATACCTAGTAAACCCGCGGCACAGCCTGCGAGTATCATGGCTATTGTGCAAACGAAGCAACTAAGGGTTTTGTATGACATAACTCTCCAATAACTGCGCCCCGACATGTCAGAGGGTCCGGTATATAGAATTCTAAGACTCCTGGCTGAATCCATGGGCCAATGAGATTCCGCCTGCCCTCCCCATCACAATCCGCGTTGCCTAGACCACTTGAGAACGCACTCCAACACCTAGACAACAACAATTTAGCATTGGGCTTAGTAGCTCAGCATATCACCAGCATCAGTGATCAATTGCGTGCAGTATGAGATGATTGGGTTGTGTGGCTTCTAAAGCTTACACAATATGAAGCCCCTCTCGAGCGTAGCGTGCGAGAGGGGCAGATGGCGAAGCCATCGGGGTGAGCTTAGGAGCAGAACGTAGGTCAATGGCAAAGTCTCAAGATGACGCCACATTTCTCACGCGCAATCCAACCATTACTTGCGGTCGTAGGCAACGAGGACGGACAATGTTCCTTCCATTTTCTCTCCGGAGACCGGATTCAATTGCCCGTCATTGAATGATTTTGCAAAGAGGCCGATCGAAGGGGCGAAGTAGCCATCCTGACTCAGACTTATCGTTTGTGAGACTCCGGATGAGGTAACGACGCTCTCGAGGGTCTGCACCATCTTGACCACGTTAACATTCGTGCCGCCGATCACCATGGTTTCGGTACCAACGTAGATCGTGGTCGCGGTAGCTTTATTCGAAATCGAAATGCCTCCAACGGAGTACGTTGTATCGGCAATGACGTTCTCGGTCTTTGTGTGTGAGCCAACTGGCCATGTTACCCACCCAGATGGGACGTTGTTGTATAGGGCAGCAACGCTGAAGTCGCCATTCGGCTCGTAGTAGATATAGGCGTCCGTTACTTCCCCTATTCCTTCCGTCCTCAACTTGCTGACATTTGTCTTTCCTAAGAATGTTAACCCAGTCTGCGTGATCGTGGCCGTATACCTCAACATGGTACTACTTATCGGCTCACCTGTGGTGGGATTCGTCGAAAAACGTTCATAGGAGAACGTGCTTCCTGTCTTTGGTTGATCAGCAGTCGGCTGCGGCGATACGGGATCATCAGAACTGCACGAGACAACAACAATTGCAAGTGCGATCATAAGAGAAATA
>CALMZQ010000134.1 GCA_937870915.1 uncultured Ignavibacteria bacterium | reverse complement strand
GCCGAGATTGTGGCCACCGACCATGCCTATCGCATATGCGGCCATGCCCCTACAGTACTGGCACTTACGGCGATTCGGCCGGTTTCCGGTTCCGTTGTGGCGTATGATGTTTGGGACGAGGAAGAGACCCAGAGTGCCGTCAGTTTTGCCTCCGTTCTCTTCCATTGAGTCGCGATATCGCCCCGGCTTTTGGTAAAAAGGGACGGCTCCCGTATGTTTGCAAGCTCTAACAAATCCAATGTGACGCAGGAGCCCCTTACGGGGAATGACCATGAATCAGCACGGTAAGATCACCAAATCGGTACGCGAGCAAGATGTGCAGCGTGACTGGTGGGTAGTAGACGCAGCGGGATTAACCGTTGGCCGTCTCGCCACTCAGCTTGCAACAGTACTTCGCGGTAAGCACAAGCCATTGTTCACACCACACGTTGATTGTGGCGACTTTGTAGTTGTCATCAACGCGGACAAGGTTGTGATGGAAGGCAAGCGCGCCGAACAGAAGGAATATTTCCACAACACGGGATTCCCGGGTGGTGGCCGTATGCGTTCGTTCACGAAGCTTATGCAAACACGTCCGGAAGAAGTGGTTGAGCTGGCTGTAAAGGGCATGTTGCCAAAGAACAGCCTTGGCCGCACCATCGTGAAGAAGCTCAAGGTCTATGCAGGCAACGAGCATCCACACGCGGCGCAGATGCCAAAGCCATACGAGTTGCCGTATTTGCACCTCGGAACGAAGTGAACCTGGAGACCTTATGAAGATGTATGCTGGAACCGGCCGTCGCAAAACAAGTGTAGCTCAAGTCCGCCTCATGAGTGGAACGGGTAATGTTCTTGTGAACCGCCAACCGATCGAAGAATATTTCACTGTTGAGAACTACCGTCACGACGCTCTGCTTCCGCTTGAGCTCACAAAGACGAATCAGCAGTTTGATGTCTATGTAACCGTACGTGGTGGTGGCAAGAGTGGTCAGGCCGGTGCCGTCCGTCTTGGTGTAGCCCGTGCATTGGTTACCTACAACGAGGAGCTTCGTGCAGCCCTTCGTCCTGCCGGCGTTCTCACACGCGATCCGCGTATGGTTGAGCGTAAGAAGTACGGACAGAAGAAGGCTCGTAAGCGCTTCCAGTTCTCCAAGCGTTAAGAAAACAACAACACACATGTGTGGGAATTCCCCCGGTGGAGCCCGCTGCTTTCCTTCTCTTGTTGAAGGGGGCATTGGGTCCGGGGGTTCGAACCACACAGAGGATTCATCCATTACAATTCGAGGTCTATTATGCCAGCAGTTACCGTTGAGGCACTGCTCGAAGCCGGAGCACATTTCGGCCACCTTACGCGCCGTTGGGATCCAAAGATGCGTCCGTTCATTTTTATGGAACGGAACGGGATCCACATCATTGATCTGCGCAAGACACAACTCCTGATCGACATCGCACGTGAAGCAGCCATGGAAGTGGCATCACAAGGCCGTGGCGTTCTCTTTGTTGGTACAAAGAACCAAGCCAAGGGTGCCGTAGAAAACGAAGCCCGTAGGTCCGGTTCCAACTACGTATCGGAACGTTGGTTGGGTGGAATGCTTACGAACTTCACAACCATCCGTAAGTCCATCAAGCGCCTCAGCGCTATTGACAAGATGGAGATCGACGGAACGTTTGAGAAAATCACAAAGAAAGAGCGACTCATGCTCGGCCGCGAGCGCGACCGTCTGCGCAAGGTCTTCGGTGGTATTGAGGACATGACGCGTATCCCGGGTCTCCTCTTTGTAGTAGATATCAAGAAGGAACACCTCGCCATCAAGGAAGCCAAGATCCTCGGCATCCCAGTGATCGGTATCGTTGATACCAACTCCGATCCGGGCGAAGCAGATTTCCCGATCCCGGCCAATGATGATTCGATCAAGTCTGTAGACCTTATCACAAAGGTTATCGCAGATGCAATCGCTGAAGGACGCGAGATCGCTCGTGTTAAGACAGCTGAATTCTCCGCAGCTGGTGAAGCAGCAGGGAAGGACACGGAGAGCGACGATGCAAAGGTTCGCCGTCAGCTCCGCACCCGCAAAGGGCCAGGCAAGACCGAAGGCTCTGAGCATTAATCCTCACACACAGACAACAGAACGGAAATCGCATCATGATCAGCGCACAAACAGTCAAAGAACTTCGTGAGAAGACCGGTGCCGGTATGGCAGACTGCAAGAAGGCTCTTGAAGAAGCAGCCGGAGACATGCAGGCAGCCATCGATTGGCTTCGTAAGCGTGGTGCAGCTTCGGTAGCGAAGCGTGCAGACCGCGATGCGAACGAGGG
>CALMZQ010000133.1 GCA_937870915.1 uncultured Ignavibacteria bacterium | reverse complement strand
GAGAACCTCAACCTTATGCGGCACGTGCAGGTAACAGCAGACAAGCCTGTTCTTGTGGCGCAGTTCGCTCAAGGATTTAAGAACGGGGACAGCGTTGGAGATCCAATGATGATCCTCGTAAGTCCTACCCAGCAATTTCTTCAGAACTACCGCATTGCCACTCCAATCAGTGGCGATTGGCATCACTACATCAACGTTGTTGCTCCAACAGGGTCGATCGATCAGATCAGACTTAACGGACGGCGCATCGACTCAATGTTGTTCGTGGTCATGGGCGAAAGTCGGTACTCTATCGCTCAAGTACCTATTCCATTTGGTTCCCACGTAATCAAGAGCGACACGCCGTTTGGTCTCTACTCCTATGGGTTCGGTTTCCGAGCGGATGCCTACGACGCCTATGGGAACATGGCCGGACAATCGTTCTTTGAGCTGAACAAACTTGTTGACTCTCTCCCCCCACAGGCCGATGGCAAACGAATCCGTGATGATTTCTTTGTTACTGTTCGCGATGACCGGCCAATGGACAAGGGTATTAAGAGCGTCAAGGTACTTGTTGCTACCGGACTCGATGCACAGATACCAAAGATTGAAGAAGGGGCTCCCCAAATAGCCATCCGTATCAAACAGACCGTAAGTGGCCAAGCCGGTAGGGTTGTACTCCGTACGCAGGACGTTGCAGGAAACACAAGCGACTTCACCATCTGTTACGTATTTGACAGCCGAAGCGAGCGTTATGCATTCATCATCAGCGAAGGCACGGACGCCATATGTGCATCGGAAGGTGCATGGATGGTAGGGGCCTATGTCTCTGGTGGAACAACGTTTCATAAAGTGAATACGTCCTTTGCATCTGTTCCGACCGCACAGCTGCCATTTAATGCTCAATCGCAAGGAACGAGCTGGGGTGGTGGCTTGCTCTTAGCACGCCGAATGTCGCAGGATGTGATTCTCACAGGTCGCCTGGCAATGACATCTTTAGGCGGAACATTGCTCTCCCCGGATAGCACGGTTACAACGGTTTTCGATTCTGCATCACAAGCCTTCGTGCCATATCAAGAAGGTACCACGTTGTCGGTGAGCGCCCCCTACCTTCATCTTGGAGCTAGTGTTGAGTGGTTTCCACACCGGTATTTCTATTTGACAACAGGGTTGCAGCTCACAATGCCAATGGGATCTGGAGTAACCGTACAACGATCGATCCTCAGACCAAGTAATTGGCAATTTCCGGACGGTT